>JBKCIQ010000017.1:0-5921 GCA_046302135.1 Bacteroidota bacterium
CTCGTACCAGTGGCAATCAGCCCCTGCTGCAGGCGGACCATGGACAAATATTGCCGGAGCTACATCAACAACTTTAGCAACTTCTGCTACTGCTACCACTTTTTACAGGCTAGTAACGACTTGTTCCAACAGTGGCTTGACAAACACAACTTCAACGGTTTCTTACAGCGTAACCTTATCCGGACCCTGCCAATGTGCTACTTATCCTACTTTTGCCGCTACCAGTGCTGCAGACGAGGATATTACAAACGTTACTGTTGGTTCTATGAATAATTCTTCAGCATGTAACGTTGCTGCTCCAGGTCCAGGATCTATTGCCAGCAGGTATAGTAATTTCACGGGTTCTGTAGCTGGCCCCAGCCAAGCTCAGGGTTCTGTGGTAAACTTTAGCTTAACACAAACCTCATGCGGAGGTTCGTATGATAATTTCTTTCAGATTTACGTAGACTGGAATCAGGATGGAGACTGGCTTGATGCCGGTGAGCAGGTTTATTCACAGCCGTCAACTGTTGTCGGTAATCACACTGTTGTCGGTTCGTTTAACGTACCACTTACCGCAACCTTAGGAACTACAAGAATGAGGATTGTCAACATTGAAACAACGCCTGCGTCTACCACAAATTATGCCCATACAAATTACACATGGGGAGAAACTGAAGATTATTGTTTCACTGTAACTGTTTACGTTCCTCCTGCAACACCTCCAAACTGTGCAGGTTCACCAATCTCACCAACAAATGGGCAAACCAATGTGAACGTTTCTCCAACACTTACATGGCCAGCTGTTACAGGTGCAAGTAGTTATGACGTTTACTTTGGTACTTCCGGTACACCGCCGTTCGTAGTGAACACTGCTTCTACCAGCTATGTACCCGGTACTCTTATTTCATCAACCACTTATTATTGGAAAATAGTACCAAAAAATTCCGTTGGCGATGCAGTTGGTTGCTCCACATGGAGTTTCACCACAGGGATTGCAGGATGTAATAATGGTGTAGCTTATACTGCCTATACTCCAACCTGTAACGGTACACAGGAACCCTATGCAGCATGTACTTATGCAGGAGAATACAATAATCTTACCCTAACAGGCGGCACAGCTTACACCTTCGGTAGCGATATCATTACTGATTACATAACGATAACTGACAATACAGGTATAATATTGGCAGCCGGTGCTCAGCCACTTAATTACACACCTCCTGCAAGCGGCGTCTACAGGGTCTACATTCACCTAAGCTCAGCTTGCGGAACAGCAAATGCGTGTAGAAATCCATGGGTACAATGCGGAGCTTCCAACGTGCCTGGCAATGATTTAGTTTGTAATGCTAGCTCCATTTCTTGCGGACAAACATTATCTGGTACAACGGTTAGCAGTACAGCCACCGGGACTGGTGAAGGGTTGACTTGCGGAGGGCCTGCACAAATCCAGGGAGGCGTATGGTATGTAGTACCAGGAAATGGACAGATAATGACCGCCAGTTTATGCGGAACGACCTGGGATAGCCAAATATCAGTATTTTCAGGTGCAAGCTGCTCTTCACTTACTTGTGTTGGCGGAGTAGATGATAATGGCCCTGCATGTTTAGGCACCTCAGCTTCATTTAGTTGGACATCAACTGTTGGCGTAAATTATTATATTTTGGTTTTCGGATTTAATTCGGATGCTGCTTTTAATCTATCTTTAACTTGTACTACCCCGGTTGCCAATGATCAGTGTGCGAACGCTGTTGCACTAACTGCGCAATGTTCTGGAGGAACAACAAATGTTTCCGGTACTACTTTAGGTGCCACCGAAGATCCAATTGCTGACCCGAGCTGCGATCCTGGAACCATTAACGATGTTTGGTACTCATTTAATTCTGGTGCATTTACCTCAGTAGAAGTAACTATTACCTTAGGAACTGCGACCTGGATCGGTGGTGAAGTATACACTGCCTGTGGAACTTTGGCTACCGGCTTAACTGTTGGTGGTACAGCCGGTAATTGTGACTTTTATTTGTTGAATCCTTCACCAACAGTCATTTCAGGATTAACACCAAACACCAATTACTTGTTGAGAATATTTACCAACCTGGATTTTGATGTGCCCGGCACATTTGATATTCGTGTAAATTACCCAAGCGTAGCAGCACCAACTACTACCGGTGCAAGTACTTGCTATGGCAGCAACGCTATAATAAGTTCTTCAGTAAGTTCAAGCTGGTACACAGGTTTGGTAGGTGGTACCGCAGTATCTACTGCAGCAACAACCTATACAACACCCGGGCTTACTGCAAATACAGATTACTATGTAGAGGCTGTTACAGGATCTTGTGTTTCATCACCAAGAACACCAGTTACTGTTACCGTGAGCCCACAGCCAACTGTGATTGCAGGTGCAACAAGCAATTCAATTGGCTGTAACATTTACAGCCCAAATACATGGTCTTATTTTGTAAATCCGTCCAATGAAATTATTGCTTGTGTTAAAGATGCTACAGGCGGAAATAATTTAGGTGGTGTTTCAGCCGATGTAAATATTACCGGTACTGTTCAATATATGCCAACGAATAATGCTCCTTATATTCAACGCGTTGTTTCAATCAGTCCTGCAAGCAACGGTCCTGCAGATGTAAGGTTATTCTTCACCCTTGCTGAGTTCCAGGCTTTACAGGCGGCAGAACCATTATTAACCAACACAAATCAGCTTGCGGTCACAAAGTTCCCAAATGCCACTGCCCCTTATGGGACTGGAATTTTATTAACTCCAACCCTTATTCAGACACCGGCTCAAACAGGCATTGCAAATGTTTACTCTATTGACGTAACCGTTACAGGTTTCTCTACCTTCTTCATCCATTACAACTCTAACAACTTCCCACTTCCTATTGAATTACTCAGCTTCACAGGAGAATGCAATGCAGATAAGGCTGTGCTGAAATGGTCAACGGCAACAGAGCAAAATAACAGCTACTTTACAATAATGAAGAGTAACAACGGCGTTGACTTCACTGATGTTGGAATGGTACAAGGTGCAGGAAATTCAAGCACGACCAAACAATATTCTTGGACAGACCAAAACTCAGGATTAGCACCTGCTTATTACAGGTTGAAACAAACTGATTTCAATGGCGGTAGCAAGGAATTCAATATTATTTATTTGGATTGCCATTTTTCAACACCTGATAACCTAGCAGTGATTCCTAATCCATCTAATGGAAATGTAACACTCAGTTTTGAATCACAGATCAGTGGAGAAGGGGTAATTTTAGTGCATAATGCCCAAGGTAATTTAGTTTTAACTGAGCAAACTTTTATTGGAAGCGGTTTAAACAGTATTCCAATGCGAATTACTCAAAACCCAGGCATATACCACGTTTCTGTTCAGATTCAGGGAAGATATTACCGCGGAATTATGGTGGTTCAGCAATAGCAATTCGGCTGTAATGAAAGGAGTCTGAACTTCACTTTTTTTATCGGAATAAATTTTCTGTTAATCCTTTTGCATTATTTAAACAATACTTGACTCAGCTTGTTTAATTGCTTTATTTTGTATTCCCATTTTAACCAAAAGCATAAACTAAGTCATGAGAAAAATTTTTATTTTTTGTTCCTTACTTTCAATTACTTTCGTCTTCTCACAGAATGTAGGAATTAATTCAAGCGGAGCGGCACCGGCTGCATCAGCAATGCTTGATGTATCTTCAACAACAAGCGGAATCTTAATTCCGAGAATGACAACCGCCCAACGTACGGCTATTGTTACGCCTGCTTCGGGATTACTTGTTTATGATACGAGTATCGGTCTTTTTTATTATTACAACGGAACAGCTTGGGTTCCCATTCTTGCTAACCCTTCGTCTACGAATGGAGGCTGGTCTCTTACAGGAAATGCAGGGACTAACGGTGGTACAATAAGTACAGCCGGTAGCAATTATTTAGGCACTACAGACGCACAGAATCTTTGTTTCCGGGCAAACAATATAGAACTTATGCGGTTAACTCCAGCCGGTGAATTTCTTGTTGGCACATATAATACTGCAACTGCAGGAGATTTACTAAGCGCTGTGAGCAAAACAACTTTCCCTTGGGCAGTAAACGGATACTCAGGATTCAATGGAAGTGGGGTATATGGGCAAATAACGGGTGGAAATACAATTTTCGCAGGAGTGCAGGGAGAATATTATGGAACTAACTCTCAAGGTGCAGGTGTACGAGGTTTGATAGGAAATGCAACCGCAGGAACAAGCTTTGCTGTTTCGGTTAATGGAGTCTCCGGTGCTGGAGGTACTAGCGTTACAACAGCAGGTAGCTATAAATTTGGTGTATATGGATCAGGTGGTGAATCTATTCGCTCTGGAGGAGTATTGGGTTATGACTATGGCATTTGCGGTGGCTTAGGGTATTATGCATCAAACTTGTTAGATTACGCTGTTTATGGTTTTGGACTTGGATATACAATAGGTGGTGCAGGTGGAAGATACGCTCAGGGAGCCGAACAAGACTATTCTGAAATGTCCAATTTTATTGGTTTAGGAATTTATGGTGGTGTAATGGGTGGATGGATAAAGGGCCTTGTATATGGTACAAACTTTTCAGGTAAGAAATATGGAGTTTATGTGCATGGGAATACAGTTACCAACAGTCAATATGTTCAGTTAAATGAAACGGAAGGAACGGATATACGCGTTCCGAGCTACGCTACCACTGCCTTAACCAATGAGCTCACCTCGAAAGGAAAAATTAATTTGGTGAACGGAACAGCTTATGTTCAATTAGACGAAAAACTTGTTAATCTTTGCGATGAAAACTCAATTGTGATTACTGCAACGCCTAATGGGAACTGCAATGGGGTTTTTGTAGAACAATCTTCACCGAACGGATTTCAAATAAAAGAGCTCGACAATGGAACATCAAATGTAAGCGTTAGCTTTATTATTTCAGCAACCATAAAAAACAAAAAAGAATTCGCAGAATCTGAAATCCTGAATAAACAATATGAGTACAATATGAATGGGGTGATGCACAATGAATATGATAAAGAACATGATGGTACTCCTATTTGGTACGATGGAGTAAGAGTCCGTCATGATGCCATAGACCCCTCAATAAAAAGAAATGCTTCTGAGAGATATAACAAAGAGGTTTCAAATACCCTTAGAGATCGAAATTCAGTGATTGAAAAGTCAGAAAAATCAAACAAAAAATAATTACAATTATTTTTTCTCATGAACATTGCTTTACACAAAAGGTTTTTCTGCACATTAATCTCTTATTGCATTATTATAAGTGGAGTTTTGTCTCAAGGCCTGATAAACAACGGCGCTAGAATAGTTTTTTCAGGAGGGGCGCAAATCTATGTTGCAGGAGGGAGCAATGGAGACTACACCAGTCAGAACAACGGACTAATAACACCTTCAGTATCTTCTGTAATAACATTAGAAGGTGACTGGAACAACAACTCTATCAATACGGGTTTTTCAGCTGATGCCGGCACGGTCGTGCTTAATGGCGCAGGACAAAACATTCAAGGAAGCAATTCAACTACATTTTACAACTTATCCTTACAAGGAACAGGAACTAAAACGTTAAACGTTAATACTAACGTTGGAGGTTTAACTACCACTACCGGTGTGCTTTCACTTGGCTCCAGGCCATTGAATCTTAATTCAAAATTACTTACCATTACTAACCCGGCTAATACAGCCGTTACAAATGTAGGAGGAGGTTACGTAATAAGTGAAACCAACGTGGGACTCAATCCAAGTATTATGAAATGGAATACCGGTGCTATTGCTAATACTTACAACTATCCTTTTGGAACGACTGCAGGTTTACTTATCCCCGTAAACGTTACCAAAACAACAGCCACTGCCACGGATATTTCAATTGCGACACGTCCTACCTCAGCATCAGACAATATGCCTTGGGCCTCAGGC
>JBKCIQ010000018.1:0-3113 GCA_046302135.1 Bacteroidota bacterium
ATGAATCCTGAAAAATATAGAATGAAATACTGAACGGAAAGTTTCCTATTTCCCGAATTGGAAAGTAAAAATAGTTTATGGTAGATTAAAACCTCTGTAAAGAATTTTTAAAAACATATAACAAAGTAAACAGGGTAAACACAATATACATAAATTTGTATTATGAACTCAGATTTAACAAGAACAGATGTAATAAAATTAATAGCAGTAGCGACTAAACCTTTAAACTTAAGAGGGGTTATTTTAAAAAAAATAAATTTATCTTCTTTAGATTTATCAGGAGCTGACCTAAAAAGAGCTGACCTATCAAACGCCAACCTTTCAGGTGCTGACCTAGAAGCAGCCGACCTATCAGCAGCCGACCTATCAGGAGTCAACCTATCAAAAGCCAATCTATCAAAAGCCAACCTATCAAAAGCCAACCTATTAGGAGCTGACATAAAAGCAGCCAACCTATCAGGAGCAAACCTATCAGAAGCAAACCTATCAGAAGCCAACCTATCAGGAGCAAACCTATCTGGAGCAAACCTATCAGGAACAAACCTATTTGGAAACGACCTATCAGGAGCGAACCTATCAGGAGCCAATCTATCAGGAGCCAACCTATCAGGAGCCGACCTATCAGGAGCCGACCTATCAAGAGCCGACCTATCAGGAGCCAAACAATCAGAAGTAAAAAATTATTTTTTCTAAAATTTATAGAATGAGCAAAAAAACATTTGCCGAAGTATTAATAAATGTTTAGTTCCGTAAATATTATATTAAGGTAATAGTTTCCTTTTTCTCAAACTGAAAAGTAAAGCTGATTAACCCCTCAGAATTGAATTTCCTCAAAGGTTTTGTACCTTATTTGTACCTTGAAAATATTGTATTTTTTTAAACCCTTGTAAATAAAGAATTTCAGCTTTAAAGTTTTTTTCATAATCAGAGTAAGGTTATTTTTTATCAATTCCGGTCCAACATCATCCATAAAAAAACCACCTAATTGTTATTTGCACACTTGTTAGAAAATGAGAATTTTTATTTCTAATTTTTTGAGAATCAAACATAGATTTGTTAAATGATTTTTTGCATCTCACCTTGTAATTTACACAACATAAATAAATTCCAATGTACACAGCTATATTGTAAAGTTCCTCATTTTAAATGATTCCATATCTGAAAAGGTGCTTAAAACTAGGCATATAAATTGGCACCTAATAATAGATTGCCGTAATAGATGTAACAGATCTCTAAAATATTAGGAAGATACAAGAATATTTAATGTTTAAAATAATCTTGTCAAACTATCTTAAAATTTATTACGACATTTGCGACACAAAAATTTTGACATGGATAAAAGACATAATTTTTTAAGTCAACATTCATTTCTTAAAATATTAAACCCTGAAAATATATTAAACACATTATTTTTCTTCTCATTATCCGCATTTATAGTCCTATCAATATTTAATTACCCATCTGCAGACGACTACTTTTTCACTTTAAAATCTCAAAATTTAGGCGTATTTGCCTCTGTTATTGACTGGTACAAAACATGGACCGGAAGATATTTTTCATCATTCGTAATGAGTATAAACCCACTAGTTTTTAATAATTATTTTCTATACAGAATAATTCCAATTTTACTTTTAATTACGCTTTATGCAACTATATATATGATATTCAATTTAATTTTTCCAATTGAAAACAAAAAAGAAAAATTATTTTACAGTAACATGTTAATGTTGATGTACTTATTCCAAATGCCGAATGTATGCCAGGGTTTTTATTGGTTATCGGGTTCAATTACTTATCAACTTGCAAACGTATTTACAGTTCTCTTTTTATTTTCACTAATTAAACTACTCACCCTGAAAGAAAATAAATATTTAGCATTAAATATCATTTTAGCAATTGCAATAATTGGCTCTAATGAAACATCAATGCTCTCACTTGACTTTTTGGTTGGATTAATATTTTTATTTGATTTATACCTTAAACGAAAAATTAATAAATCATTGGTATTATTACTTTTTATAATGTTAACTTTTTCAGCAATTGTATACTTTGCTCCTGGAAATCAGGTAAGGGCCGATCACTCCATAAACAAGTATGAGCTTGTTGAATCCACAATACAAACAGTAAAAACAATAAAATCATTTTTAATTAAATGGTTACCCTTGAATATAATATTCATACTGCTTCTGATTAATATGTTAGAAAAGAGTGAGGTAAAAAATAAAATCAATCAACAATTGGTAATATTTAATATAAATCCAATTGTAGGAATATTGTCGATACTAGGTTTGCTATTTGTAGGTTTTTTTCCAGGATTTTGGAGCATGGGAAATTGCCCACCTTCAAGAGCAATAAATGTAATTTATCTTTTTTTCACTTTAAGTTTAACATATTCAATTTTAAACATTCATTTTTATTTAAAAAACAAAAACTTAAATTCTATTTCTATAAATCAAACATTTACATATTTGTTTTTAATCATAATCGCCATTGAAATGTACAAAACAAATAACATTAAAACTGCCGTAAAAGATTTGCTACAAGGAAAGGCATACGGATATTATTTACAAGTGAAAGCAAGAAATCTCAAAATTGCATCTTGCAACAATGACACATGTTACGTTGCACCATTTTCTAATACTCCAACAACAATATTTTGTTATGATATAACCTCAGACCCTAATCATTGGTGTAATGAATCTTACGCTAGATACAATAAAAAAAAATATGTAATATTAACTGATCGTAAAAATGGACTTAAGGGAGATACAAAATAGAAAAAATTCAAGTTCGAATCGTCATCCCTGGGAATTAGCTCGATTAGAAATTTTGAAAAAAAAACTTAACACCATTACCAAAAATCTCAATACTAATGAAATTGTTATTGTTGATATAGGTTGCGGAGACACCTTTGTTTTAGAAAGCATTTCAGAGGATTTTAAGTTTAAAAATTTTTATGGTGTTGATACGGCATTCGAATCAGAAGACATCAACGATATTGAAAAAAAGTACAACGGTAAAATCAAATTATTTAACGACGTCAATGATCTAAAATTAAACGAAAAAGATGTTCACATCGTCCTTCTTATGGATGTAATCGAGCATATTGAAAA
>JBKCIQ010000019.1:0-46369 GCA_046302135.1 Bacteroidota bacterium
ATCACATAACATAAAACAATGTAAATTTGAGAATTGAACTTAAAGACTTGAAGCTTTATTTTTTTATATCAAGAAAAATTTTGAGAGGGGATTCCGAATCCAATCGCTTAAGCAAACCGGTCATTTCAATTGCAATAGGAGGAATTATAGTAGGAATAATGGCAATGATGATCACTGTTTTTATTGTAAAAGGATTTCAAAAGGAAGTAAGAGAACGGGCCGTTGCTTTCGGTGGTCATATTCAGGTCATAAAAAACAGCACAAATAACTCTGCAGAAACCCTTCCCATATATGAAGGAAATAAAACATGTCAAAATTTGGCGGAATTTGAAAATGTAAAGCACATTCAACATTATATTTCTAAGAACGGAATCATTAAAACCAAAACTGAAAATGAAGGCATTTTGGTAAAAGGAGTTAGTGAAAACTACGACTGGGGATTCATAGGGTCTCACATTGTTGAGGGAAGAGTTATTAAACCTGAAAAAGACACCTCAGAAAATTTTGCTCTTATAAGTAAAACAACTGCAGATAGATTACAGTTGCAATGTAATGAGTCCCTTTTTGTGTATTTTATTTTAACAGATTCACTTGTGAAGATTAAACTTGAAACGGGAGATACATTAGTTGCAACAAACAGTGATTTACTGAATAAAATTAGTCTTATGTCTATACCCGAAAAACCGGATACCAGTCTTGTTTTAAAATTTAATTCTAAAGTCAAAAAGTTCAGGATTCTTGGGATATATGAAACAGGCATGGAAGAATTCGATAAAAGAATCGTTTTTACAACTGAGAGGAGCATTGAAAAAATATGTAATTGGAGAAAAGATCAGACAGGTGCCTTCGAGATAATTTTAAATGATTTTGAAAAGCTTGATGAAACCGCTGAATCAATAGGCGAATTCATAAGTGGAGATATTGATTTAAACAGCATGTCGATAAAAGACACCAATCCAGGTATTTTCGAATGGTTAGATATGCATGATACAACAGCATGGATAATTATAGCTTTGATGATAGTGGTGGCCGTTATTAACATGATTTCAGCGCTAATAATTTTAATAATTGAAAAAATTAATTTGATAGGGCTTTTGAAAGCACTTGGAATGAAAACAAAAAAAATAATTAGTGTTTTTTTATACCAGGCTGCAATCATCATATCCAAAGGATTATTAATCGGTAACATTCTGGGAATTGGTTTGGCTTTTTTTCAATACAAAACACATTTTTTTGAATTAGATCAATCTACCTATTACATGCCATTTATACCAATAAAATTTGAATGGACTTATTTACTCCTGTTAAATTTAGGGACATTTGCAACCTGCATAATCTTTATGTTACTTCCTTGCCTGATCATTGCGAGAACATCACCAATAAGATCGATAAGATTCAACTAAACTATCATAATTCAGTGTGATATTTTTAGTAATTTTAATTCGTTTAGAATACGCAAAAATATGCCAGTATTGGATCCCGAATCTGAAAAAAAAGAAATTTTAACTCGGTATAAAATTTTACTTCGAGCCTGTAAAAGGCGAATGGAGAAAGGAGACAAAGAGTTGATCCGTAAAGCTTTTGAAGTCGCTCTGGAAGCCCACAAAAATATGCGAAGAAAATCGGGTGAACCTTATATTTTTCATCCGATTGCCGTTGCAATGATTTGCGTTGAAGAAATAGGATTGGGAACAACCTCAATTGTATGCAGTTTACTTCACGATACAGTTGAAGACACTGATGTTACACTGGAAGACATTAAGGGAATGTTTGGAGAAAAGGTTGCCAAAATAATTGATGGCCTTACAAAAATTTCAGGAGTATTCGACCATTCATCATCACTTCAAGCAGAGAATTTTAAAAAAATGATGTTAACCTTAAGTGATGACATCAGAGTGATTCTAATAAAGATTGCAGATCGTCTTCACAACATGCGTACGCTTGACAGCATGAAGCGAGACAAACAAATTAAGATTGCAGGAGAAACTCAATATTTATTTGCTCCTTTAGCACATAGGTTAGGCTTGAATGCAATTAAATCTGAATTGGAAGATCTAGGACTAAAATACACAGACCCGGAATCATATGAAGAAATACAACAAAAACTTGTAGAAACAGAACCTGAAAGAAAAAAATTCATCAACAAATTTATAGATCCGCTAAAAGATATTCTGAATGAACAGGGATTTAAATTTAAAATTTTTGGAAGACCAAAATCTATAAATTCAATTTATAATAAAATAAAGGTAAAGGGAGTTGTATTTGAAGATATTTACGACTTATTTGCAATAAGAATTGTGGTAGACTCTACAAGTGATAACGAAAAATCTGATTGTTGGAAGATCTATTCAATTATCACCGACTTTTATCATCCAAATCCGGACAGGTTGCGTGACTGGATTTCTACACCTAAAGCAAACGGATACGAATCTTTGCATACCACTGTAATGGGACCTGAAGGAAAGTGGGTTGAGGTGCAAATCCGAACAACACGAATGGACGATTTGGCGGAGAAGGGATATGCTGCACACTGGAAATACAAGGAAAGTGCGGCTGAGCGTGAGAATCAACTAGAGGAGTGGATATCGAGAATAAGGGAAATGCTGGAGAGTCCTGAACAGGACGCTCTTGACTTTTTAGATGATTTTAAACTTAACCTGTTTGCTGATGAAATTTTCGTTTTCACTCCGAAAGGAGACATGAAAACCTTACCTATAAAGGCTACTGCATTAGATTTTGCTTTCGAAATACATAGTAAAATTGGAGCAAAATGTATTGGAGCCAAAGTTAATCACAAACTGGTTCCACTTAGCTACGAGTTGAAAAGCGGTGACCAAATTGAAATATTAACAAGCAATAAGCAGTCACCAAAAGAAGACTGGATAAATTTTGTTGTAACTGCCAAAGCAAAATCAAAAATAAAACATGCACTAAAGGAGCAGAGAAAAGTAATTGCTGAAGAAGGAAAAGAAATTCTTGGAAGGAAGTTTTATCGAAACAAGCTTGAAGTAACGCCTCAGAATATTTCGGAATTTACCACCTGGCTAAAACTTCCGAACCCAATGGAATTGTACTATCGCGTAGCTAAAGGCGCTATTGACACCAAAGACATCAAAGAGTTTTTGGCTTACAAGCAAAATCCTGAACTAGCGATAAAAAAAGAGACAAGTATGTCGTTAGAACAAATGGTTAGCAATGCTAGAGGTAAAGCAGACATGCTGGTTATAGGTGATGACATGCAAAAACTTGACTACAAATTATCATCTTGCTGTAATCCTATTCCAGGAGATGATGTATTTGGATTTATTACAGTGGGCGAAGGAATAAAAATCCACAGGGTTAATTGTCCAAACGCGGTTCAATTGTTGTCTAATTATGCCTACAGGGTTGTAAAAGCAAAATGGAATTCTCAACAGTTAATTTCATTTTTAGCAGGTATTAAAATTACAGGTTCTGATGAAATAGGTCTAGTAAATAACATTACCAAAATTATTTCTACTCAATACAACGTAAATATGCGCAGCATAAATTTCGATACCGATGACGGAATTTTTGAAGGAACAATAATGGTCTATGTTCATGATACAAACCACTTGACACAATTAACTAACAAGCTTAAGAAAGTACATGGGGTATTGAGTGTAATGCGAATTGATGCAGAGGAAAAAAGCAATTGAAAATTTTTAAATTATTTTTAATTATGTCACCTGATGAAACAAAAATAAAAGTAAAAGAAATCCTTACACATTACCTTGAAGAGAAAAATCACAGAAAAACAGCTGAGAGGTATGCCATTTTAAATGAAATCTATTCGCATGATGGCCACTTCGATGTTGAGTCTCTTTATTTATTGATGAAGAACAAAAAATACAGAGTTAGCCGAGCTACATTGTATAATACAATTGAGTTATTATTAGATTGCAATTTAGTTGTGAAACATCAATTCGGTAAAAACATGTCTCAATTTGAAAAGTCTTACAACTTTAAGCAACACGATCATTTAATTTGTCAGGACTGTGAGCATGTTTTTGAATTTTGCGACCCGAGAATACAACAAATACAAAAAATGGCATCCGAAATCTTCAATTTCAATATAACACAGCATTCATTAAACTTTTACGGAAGATGCAAGGAACTAAATAAAAATGGAAAATGCATTCACAAAATTTCCAAGCAAACAAAGTAAGATTATATAATTTGATCTATTAAAAATCAAAAAATCATTCCGATTTTGCTTCTGGCCTTACTTTTTCTTGGGTGCAATAATAATAATCATTCGTTTACCCTCTAGCTGCGGTAAACTTTCAGCCTTTCCGTATTGCTCTAATTCATTTACAAAACGCAGCAAGAGAATTTCTCCCTGATCCTTAAAAACAATAGAACGACCTTTAAACATCACATAGGCCTTTACTTTATTTCCGTCTTGTAAAAATTTTATCGCATGATTCTTTTTGAAATTGTAATCATGATCATCAGTCTGTGGACCAAAGCGAATTTCTTTAACGATGACCTTAGCGGCTTTGGATTTGATTTCCTTTTGTTTTTTCTTTAATTCATAAAGAAATTTCTTGTAATCGATTACCTTACAAACAGGAGGCTCCGCCTGAGGAGCAATTTCTACCAAATCCAATCCCTGAGATTCAGCTAATTCTAAAGCTTTACGAATAGGATAAACTGCGGGTTCAATGCCCTCACCAACAACGCGTACCTCAGTTGCGGTAATTTTTTCATTGATTCGGTGTAAATCTTCTTTTTTACCCGGCCCTCTAAATGGGCGTTGAAATGGTTTTTGGCCTTGTGGTCTTGGCCCTCCTTGAAACCCTCCCCCCGGACGAGGCGGAAAAGGTTTTTTGTTCATTGGTGCTGCGATATTTCCTCCTTTTTTGTGGCTTTACGTTTTTAATTTTTTATGATTACGTAAAACCTGTTTATACTGCGAGATCTTTTGAGACCTCATTATTTATCATTTCGGCAAACTCTGAGACATTAAAAACGCCAACATCTCCTTTGCCGTGCCTTCTTACTGCTACTTTTTCAGATTGAACTTCTTTTTCTCCAATGATTAACATGAAAGGAACCTTTTTCAATTCAGCTTCACGGATTTTCTTTCCAATACTCTCGTTGCGCAAGTCGGCGTAGCCGCGAATATCGTAATTTTTCTGCAATTTATCTAGAACACTTTCAACGTATTCATTACTCTTTTCACTAACTGAAAGTATTGCAACCTGCTCTGGCGTTAACCATAATGGGAAATTTCCTGCACAATGTTCAATTAAAACCCCAATGAAACGTTCCAATGAACCGAAGGGAGCGCGATGAATCATTACAGGCCTATGCTTTTGATTATCTGATCCGGTATATTCTAGCTGAAAACGTTCAGGTAAATTATAATCAACTTGTATTGTACCCAACTGCCATTTTCTACCAAGCGCATCTTTAATCATGAAATCCAATTTAGGCCCATAGAATGCGGCCTCACCATGTTCGATTACAGTTTTTAAGCCTTTCTCTTGCGCGGATTCAATTATTGCCTGTTCTGCTAAATCCCAATTCGACTCATCACCTATATACTTACTCATGTTTTCAGGATCACGTAAAGAAATCTGCGCAGTGTATTCATTAAAATCCAATGCCTTAAAAACATATAGCACTAAATCTATTACCTTACAAAACTCTTCCTTTACCTGGTCCGGACGACAAAATAAATGTGCATCATCCTGAGTAAATCCTCTCACTCTCGTCAAACCATGCAACTCACCGCTTTGTTCATAACGGTAAACGGTGCCAAATTCAGCCAAACGAAGCGGTAAATCTTTATATGAGCGAGGAGAAGATTTATAAATTTCGCAGTGATGTGGACAGTTCATGGGCTTTAGAAAAAACTCTTCTCCTTCCTGTGGTGTTGCGATAGGCTGGAAAGAATCCTTCCCGTATTTTTCATAGTGCCCACTAGTGATATAAAGATTTTTATTTCCGATATGAGGAGAAACAACAGGAAGATATCCCGCCTGCTGCTGAGCTTTTTTCATAAAATCAATCAATCTTTCTCGAAGTGCCGCTCCTTTAGGTAGCCACAACGGTAATCCCATACCAACCTTCTCAGAAAAATGAAATAAATCCAATTCTTTTCCTAATTTTCTGTGATCGCGTTTTTTAGCTTCTTCCAACAAATTAAGATAATCTTTCAACTCTTTTTCCTTAGGAAAAGTTATTCCATAAATTCGTGTGAGCATTTTATTTTTTTCATCACCGCGCCAATACGCCCCTGCAAGAGCAGTAAGCTTAATCGCCTTGATGAATGAAGTATCAGGAATGTGTGGCCCACGGCACAAATCTGTAAAATTTCCCTGAGTGTAAAATGTAATTTGTCCGTCTTCTAAACCTTGCAAAAGTTCAAGCTTGTAATTATCTTGTTTCTCCGAGAAATATGACAAAGCATCTTTTTTGGAAACTTCCTTACGAATATATTTTTCATTTCTCTTCGCAAGTTCCATCATTTTCTGTTCAATCTTGGGTAGATCATCTGACGAGATAGATGAACCATCAAAATCCACATCATAATAAAAACCGTTTTCAATAGCCGGTCCAATTCCGAATTTGGTTCCGGGATAAAGCGATTCAAGTGCTTCTGCCATTAAGTGCGCAGAAGAGTGCCACATAGTCGCTTTTCCTTCTGAATCATTCCATGTTAACAACTGAAGATTACAATCTTGATCAAGTGGACGTGTTGCATCAATAACCTGACCATTTACTTTTGCTGATAATACATTTCTTGCTAATCCTTCGCTGATGGACTTTGCCACCTCGAGTGATGTGGTTCCTTTAGTGTATTCTCTTATGGAACCATCTGGTAGTGTTACTTTTATCATTTTGTTTTCCTGCCTACAAATGCAGGTTTAGTGTAATCCAAAGATAAAAAAAATGAAATTATTATTTAAAAAAATTTATTGCTTATAATAAAACAGCTTTTTTGAGAAAATTTTTCCTTCTGATTCTATGAAAATAAAATACACACCCGATTCAGAATTAATACTAATTGAAGAACCATTTTTTAAATATTCGAATTTCACAGGTTCACCAACTGTATTAACAACCTTCAGCACATTAAATTCTTTGTTATTTAAGAAAATTTGAAAATTATTAATTGAGGGATTAGGGAAAATTTTGAATTCTTCTTTACCTAACTTTTCAATTGAAGTTGGAAGTGTGTGATAAACCCAAGAATTATGAAGATTGTTTTTAAACTGTGCATGATGCAAAACATATTTCATTGTGTCTCCTTGTAGACCTGTAAACATATTCATGCAGGCATCATCAGTATACATCATAAAATTATTAAACATTGGGCCATCGGGGTATCCTTGACAAAATCCTTGTACACATGGCCAGGATGGACAACCATAACACAAACTGTAATCACCGGGTGGTAGATCAGGCAAATACTGAACACCACATCCCTGATAAAAATGAATAAGGCCCAACCAGTGTCCCATTTCATGAGTTACAGAACGACCTCTGTTGTAGGGAGCGGTAACGTTTAATGTATCACCAATAAATTGATAATTGCAAACAATACCGTCTTTTAAGGAGTCGGTAAAAGTGACACCGGGATTTGTAGGTAACCAAGAAAGTCCACTGGCATTAGGAAATGTTGAATATGCATTGATACCACCACCCAATTTCAAAACCCATATATTACAATATAAACTTGGAGGCCATCCTGTAGCAGGTTTTATGATACTGTTTATTATAGTTTGAGAATAACCGGAACCAGGAGCACTTAAAGATGGTATTGTATTATAAGGAACACGATGAATTCCCGGCTCCTGTAAAAGATTACCGCTCGGATCGAAAAGTGCGGGAACAAATTTAATTCCTGTAATTGCGACTAAGTTTTGCCAAACAGGCGGAACATTTTGCACATTAAATCCAACACCATTGAAATCTTGATTAAGTACTTTTATTTGTGAATATAACTGAAGAGAATCAAGATTTGTACCTGTGCCGTATGTTTCATTTGAATTAATAACATGAAAAACAACGGGAATGGTATCATTTGTTATAGTAACCTGAGCATAAGTTTTTAAAGCGAACAAAAAAAAGAGTAAATGAAGATTTCTTTTAAAACTCATATGGTGTAAATGTAGTTTTTTAGTTTTAAACGATTAAATATTTTGATTTAAGAAAAAGATTTTATCACTAACTTCACGTGATACAAAATAAAATTGTGTTTTTTATTTTTTCAAAGATATTATCTTTTCTAACCTCTCCACTACTATGGTTTTTTGTTTTGCTAATATGGTCATGGAAAACCAAAATTGAAAGCAGGAAGAAAAAGCTATTTTGGACATCAACTATATTACTGTACTTTTTCTCCAATATGTTTGTTACAACTGAATTTATGAGATTGTTAGAATATAAGTATGAAAAACAAAATTATACCCCTGAGCAAAATGATACATACGATTATGCCATAGTACTGGGAGGAATGTGTTGGTATAATGAAAAATTACAAAAACCTCAATTTATGAGGTCTTCCGACAGATTATTTCAAGCTATTTGGTTGTTAAAGCAAAAAAAAATAAAAAAAATAATCTTCACCGGTGGTAGCGGAAGTATTACATACGCTAATCATAAGGAAGGGGTATTTTTAAAAAAATGGATAAATCAGCTAGGACTTGAAGACAGTTGTTTCGTGTTTGAAACAGAAAGTAAAAACACTCATGAGAACGCAAAGTTAACTAAGCCGATTTTGGAAAAATTAAATTACAAGAATAAAAAAATTTTATTAGTTACCTCAGCCTTCCATATGAAGAGGGCATTGGGATGCTTTAGTAAGCAGGGAGTCAATAACCTTACTCCATTTGTAACCGATGGATATGCAGGTTCAAGAAAATTTGAATGGGACCATTGTTTTATACCAAATCCTGAAGCATGGCAGAGATGGGATATAATCATTCATGAAACAATAGGGCTACTAACCTACAAGATGATGGGGTATTGTTGAGAATATTTTAAAAGCTATAGTTGAAATTATTTTAACAAATAAAGTTACCTTTTCAACGAATTTGACGTTGATAAGTTGGTTACAATAACTTGATTTTATAAATTTGATGGTTACAATCAAGTATTTTGTCTTTCCTTCTAAATATTAAAAGAACAATCAAGTTTCGGAAAATATTTTTTTTCTTTTGGTTACTGCTATTATTCAAATTTAATTTAGCCCAAAACTGTCCTATAAACATTACGCCAAGCAGTACTAACATCTGCTCCGGTAACAGCGTTACCCTTGTAGCTAATGGCGCCAATACTTACACATGGAGCAATGGCTCCACAAATGACACAATAGTAATTAACCCGGTTGCCACCACCACCGTTACCGTAACCGGAGTTTGTGGGCCTGGCTCTCAAGGAACAGCGAGTGTTGTAATAACAGTCAATCCCTTTCCTTCTGCTAATTTTAACAGCAGTCCGGTACAGCCATGTGCCAACACGCCAATGGTTTTTACCAACACATCAACCGGGACAGGATTAACTTACTCTTGGAACTTTGGAGATCCTGCAACAGGCCCTCTAAATACCTCTACACAAACAAATCCCTCACATCAATTTACATCCGCAGTAGGAAATAGCACACAAACGTATAACGTTACTCTTATAGCAACATCTACCGCCGGATGTACTAACTCAATTGCAAAGCAAGTAACGGTAAAACAGAGGCCGGACGCTAGCTTGTTAGATGTATCTTTCCCACAAAATGCACCGGCAGGTGAATTTACGGCTTGCTACGGTAGTGTATTTGATCTTGAAGTAATGATAAACACTAGTACAGCTCCGATTATAACAAACTACGACATTAGTTGGGGTGATGGAGCTACAAATTTTAATTCTGCTAATCCAAACCTCAGCAATTCGATTTATCACCAATACACAACATTAGGATATTTCAATATTTTGCTTACAGTTACCAATGGAATTGGTTGTACTGATACATCTAAACATGTTGCATACAATGGAATTCAGCCCCAAATACAAATTTTTCCAGCGGGTAGCCCACCTGTTTCAGTTGTAAACGTATGTACTCCAGCAACAATTCCATTTCAGCTATCAGGCTATCAGGCTAACAGTGCAGGCACCATTTACGTCATAACATCAAATACGGGATTGCCACCTGTGGTTTATAATCAAACTCAAATTCTCAATTTACCGGGTGGTATTTATAATCATTTATTTTCTAATTCAAGTTGCGGTTCATTTGGTGGGTCCGTACCAAATTCATTTTATATAGAGATAAAAGCCGAAAATCAATGTTTTCAAGCACTTAACAAGGTAGAACCAATAACAACTGCATCTAAACCTGATGCAAAAATCACAATTTCTCCTGACACAATTGCCTGTATTAACTCAAATATCGTAATTAAAAACACTTCGAATTATGGAGTTTTGGTTAACAATCAGTTTGTCTGTGACACACTGAATAAGTTTAAGTGGATGATTTCTCCTTCTACTGGCTGGGGACCTCCAACCGGTAGCAACAATGTAATTAGTCCTGGAAATCAATTGGGAAGTTCAACACCAACCAACAACCCATCTACATGGGGCTCTAAAAATTTGAATATTTCTTTTAATGCCCCAGGGCAGTATACAGTAACATTAGTAATCAGCAACAATTGTTCAAGCGACACTGCTACACAAATAATTTGTATTGAAAGTCCCCCTTCTCCTTCCTTCAACATTACCCAAAGTGGTTGCGCTCCTTTTATACCATCAATAACTAATACTTCAACGTTCCAATATTTATGCAAACCGATTGCAGCAAAATGGACAATTACAAAGCTTTCCAATACATGTACTGCAGATTCTTCACAAGATTTTAGATTCATTTCCTCTACATCAGATACCAGTTACCTTCCTTCAATAAGGTTTAATAACCAAGGTGTTTATAAAGTACAATTAGCATTAACAAATAAATGCAGTACATTTAATTTTATAGACACAATTCTTGTCAAAAGAAAACCAAAAATAAACATTGCATCTATTTCAGGAAGTTGTGGGCCTACAACAGTTTCTCCAACCGCGACTGTTACTAATTGTGCTAACAATACTTTAACGTACAATTGGAGTTTCAGCGGAGGAACTCCCGCAACATCAACGCAAGCAACACCAGGAAGCGTCAGTTTTACCACTGTAGGAATACATACAGTTACTCTTACAGCCGGAAATGAGTGCGGCACAACAACAGAAGACACAACATTTGCCATATCCCAACCACCTGTTATAAGTGCAGGTAACAACGGAGTTGTTTGTGCAGGAACAACCATTAACTTATCTGGATCTGCTATTAACGGCACAGCTCCTTACGATTTTGCATGGACGAGTAACCCTACGGGATTTACATCGAATAATCAAATTACAACCGCAACTCCAACAATAAGCACAACTTACTCACTACAGGTTACTGACGCCGGAAATTGTGTATCAAATACAACCGTTACCTATACGGTTAATCCTCAACCAAATTTTAATTTAACTGATACCTCACTTTGCATTGGACAATCAATTTCACTGAATGCAAGCGGAGCCAACAATTACTCTTGGAACACAGGTTCAACCTCTCCATCAATTGTAGTCAGTCCAACTGTAACAACAAATTATGTTCTTTCAGGTACTATTACTCCGAGCAATTGTACGCGTATAGATACGATAACGGTTACTGTTAAACAATTACCTATTGTTGATGCAGGCACATATCCAACTTTCTGTAATCAACCAATCCCTACCCCATTGAATAATGCAACACCAACTGGAGGAACTTGGTCAGGTCCAGGAATAACCTCTTCGGGTATATTTACTCCCAACGCTACTGGTAACTTTACTTTCACATACGATTATACCGACACCATAACTGGTTGTTCCAATTCGGATAATGTTACAATAGCTGTTGGGAATGCACAAAATGCAAACGCAGGAACAGGATTTAAAGTTTGTAAAAATTCCCCATTAATAACGTTAAGCGGATTTACTCCTCCCGGAGGGACATGGTCTGGTGTTGGAATATCTTTAGATACTTTCAATCCTGATACAGCAGGGAATTTTATACTTACTTACGCATTTGGTAGCGGATCCTGTTTAGTGACGGACACAATTCAAGTTACAGTATTTCCTTTGCCACCACTTACAGTTAACTCGCCCACAATATGTGATGGTCAGACTGTAACACTTAATGCAAGTGGAGCAGATCAATATAGTTGGAATACAGGATCTAATTCTGCATCCATTGTAGTAACGCCAACAGTAACCACAAACTACACTGTTACGGGAACAGAAACAACCCATGGATGTACAGTGAGTGTTACTTCCACTGTAACCGTAAATACGCTTCCTGTTGTTAATGCTGGTCAAGATATTTTAGTTTGCAACCAACCATTTAATAACGTTTTAACGGGTTATTCACCACCGGGAGGTATCTGGACCGGTCCTGGTGTAAGCTCAACAGGTACATATCAACCAACATCCAACGGAATAGACACATTGATTTATACCTTTGGAGATCAAACTACAGGATGCGCAACCAGTGATTCAATTATTGTAACAATAATTTCACCCACAACAGTCAATGCAGGAACAGGATTCAGTATTTGTGTCAATGCCAACAATGATACTTTAAGTGGTTATTCTCCTGCTATTGGTTGTACATGGTCTGGAAGCGGTGTTTCTTTTGATGGTATTTTTAATCCTTCGGCCGCGGGAGTTGGAACACAAACACTTACATTATCAGTTGGAACCGGATCTTGTTTAAGTATTGATACAATACAAATACAAGTGCTAGCACTACCTCCTTTATCTGTAAATTCGCCTGCGGTCTGCAGTGGGCAGCCGGCAACAATTCAAGCATTAGGAGCAGACCAATATAGTTGGGATACAGGATCCAATTCAAGTTCCATTATAGTAAATCCTGCGAATACCTCTACCTTTACTGTTACCGGAACAAATACTCTTACAGGTTGTTCAACAACAGCAGTATCTACTGTAACAATCAACAATCTTCCTGTAGTCAACTTTTCAAATGATTCAATTGGTTGCAAAAACAATAACATTACATTTACAAATAGTACAACAGGTGCTACAAATTATAATTGGAATTTTGGCGACGGTGGAACCTCTGCATCTACCTCTCCAAGTCATCCTTTCTCTTCAACTGGAACATTTACTGTAACACTTGTTGCATCTAGCGGCGTTGGTTGTGTTGATTCAATTTCTGATATAATTGAAATTACTGAACCACCTGTAGCAATTTTCACCAGTACCCCTGACAGCGGTTGTTCACCTCTAGAAGTATACTTCAACAATAATTCAACCGGTGGTTTTGTAAATTACAATTGGAATTTTGGTAACGGAACAAGTTCTGTTCTAACATCTCCGGATACAATTACTTTCAATCAAGGGCAATTCGACACTACATATGTTGTTAGTTTGTCTGCTACCAATATATGTGGAACATCAATTTCAACCGACACAATCCTTGTAAAACCAAAACCAATAATCAATTTTGGGACAAATGTAAATTCAGGATGCTCACCTTTACCAATATTCTTCTCCAATACTTCTACAGGTAGTGCTTCACAATATATTTGGAACTTTGGAGACGGTACTGCAAATTCAAATTTGTTTTTACCATCGAGTCACACTTTTTTCACCGGAACAAATGACACAACTTATACCATCACACTTATAGGAATCAATTACTGCGGAAGTGATACATCTACCACTAGCATTCTCGTACATCCCAATACTGTCAATTCTTTTTTTAATACTTCCGTTACATCCGGGTGTGGACCACTCGCAGTTACATTTACAAATTTCTCAACCGGAGGTACAATTTTCTCATGGGAATTCGGAGACGGTAATTTGTTTGGAGCTCAAAATAGCGTTACTCACATTTACAATAATCCCGGAACATATGTATGTTCATTGATGGTAAATAATGGATGTAGTTATGACACCAGTACCATTAACATTACGGTAAATCCGGGACCTAACCTTTCTTTCACTATGGTTACTACTCCTGCCTGCGCTGAGAATCCTGTTCAATTTACTAACGCTTCGCAGAACGCCTCAAGTTATACCTGGCTTTTTGGTGATGGAAACACTTCGCCTTCAACAAATCCTACACATCCCTATCAAAATGGCGGGACATATACTGTAACTTTAATCGGAACCTCTAACACTTTTGGTTGCGTAGACAGTATAACCAATACTGTTTTTATTAATTCACTGCCAAATATTCAAGTTTCATTAAACGACACTGTAGGTTGTAGACCCTTGCAAGTAAATTTTACGAATAACAGCACAAATTCAAATTTTTTCACATGGGATTTTAAAGATGGAAACACCTCGTCTTTTGTTTCACCCAACCATACATTCGATACCGTAGGAGTATTTAATGTCGGCTTAATAGTGGAAAATAGTGCTGGTTGTTTTGATTCAATAAAAATTCCTGTAACCATATATCCTAAGCCTACTGCATCATTTATTCTTAATCCCAATTTTAGTTGTAATGTTCCTGTTAACGTAAGTCCTAATAATAACTCAGTTGGCGCTACAAATTACGTTTGGAATTTTGGCAATGGAACACCATTATCATTTTTAACTAATCCTACAACAACATATAACAATTTCGGGAAGGACACTATTGTACTCATCGCCTCTAACAGTTATGGTTGTTCGGATACAGCAACAAATATTTTTTACGCAACACTACCACCACAGATTTCAATTAATCCGGATACCGCAGCTGGGTGCAAACCTTTTGTTGTTTCTTTCACCAACAATACATCAGATGCAACAAATTATATTTGGTATTTTGGAACAGGCGATAGTACAACAAACGTAAACCCAACCTATACCTATCTCAACGACGGAGTTTATAACATTACATTATTTGCAAGCAATCAATTCTGTAGCACCACAGAGACCATTCAAAATTCAATTACTGTTTACCCCAAGCCAACATCTGACTTTACCTTTTCTCAACTTTATGTAGACGGAAAGGCGAATGGAACAATTCAGTTTACTAATGCGTGTCAGAACTCACTGAATTTCTTATGGAACTTTGATGATGGTGATACCAGCACTGCGTATAGTCCATCTCATCAGTTTCAGTCATTAGGAAATTATTTTGTTTCGCTTGTTAGTTTTAATGAATATGGTTGTACTGACACATCGACAAAAGTTGTAGTACCAGATTACTTCGCGGCACTTCATATCCCCAATGCGTTTATGCCTAACAACCCAGCGGGCGGAGATTCAAGGCTATTTTTACCTAAAGGAAAATCTATAACGTCTTACGAATTACAAATTTTCAATACCTGGGGCGTAAAAATATTTGAATCTACCAAGCTAGATGAAAATGGAAGTCCTGCCGAGGGGTGGGATGGTACATTTAATGGTGTATTGTGTCAGCAAGATGTTTATGTCTGGAAAATAACAGCAATTTTCTCTGGAGGAAAAACATGGGAAGGTATTGAACAATCAAACGGTAAATATAAAAACACAGGAACCGTAACACTTCTTAAGTAATAATGAAAAAAATATTTACAATATTGTTGTTTGTTTTAACACTGGGAATTTTCGCACAGGATCCTGCATCTTCACAGTTTTTCTTCAATCAACTTTACATGAATCCGTCATTTGCCGGCATCAACAGAGACGCACGATTTGGTTTAGACTACAGAAGGCAGTGGGCTGGTATTCCGGGAAAATTTGAGACATATGATTGTTGGGGTGATATATATAGTAATTTATTCAATGGTGGACTAGGATTCGTAATATCAGAAGATGTTTCGGGAGATGGATATTTAAGAACAACCAATACCGGCATAATTCAATCTTTTGAATATACTGTGCCTAAAATTGTAAGAATTAGAGCTGGTATAAGCGTTGCAGGAGTTATTAAAAGAATAGACTGGAATAAATTAGTATTTAGTGATCAGATCGATCCTGTGCTTGGAGTTGTATATGAAACCAACGTTGAACGTCAGTATGGGCGAACCAGGGCTTTTGCAGACTTTGGAACAGGTTTTATGTTTGATTTCCATATGATAAAAACGAAGCACGCAGTAATTACAAACACTGCCGGATATTCAGTTAATCATTTAACTCAACCCAACGAATCACTTAGCGGTGCTGAGAATCAAAGACTGCCGAGAAAGCACACTTTTCATTTAACAACAACAATAGAAATGATTGGTAACGGAACACATAAATCAAAATGGTTTTTCTCACCCAACATCATTTATGACAGGCAGGGAATAGGAAATTCTAAAGGTGTGTTTCCATTCAGCAATAGTGCACAATTTTCAGCATTTAACATTGGAATGTTCGTTATGAATCAGCCTGCAATTGGAGGTCTATTTTTTAGAAAGAAAAGAGCACTGGGATTTAAAGACAATGATGCATTCATTATGTTCCTTGGATTTAAGCATGATGGACCGAACAAAACTGTTTTAAAATTCGGTTATTCTTACGATTTTACTATCAGTAACCTTTCATCTAATAGTCTCGGTTCACACGAAATAAGTATATCCGTTGAGTTTAAAAACAGAACCTTGAGATTAAGGGGGAAAAGAGGTTTCTTTAATTCTAGAACAGATTGTGAGGATTTCGGACAACGATCCTTCCTATTCTAAAATTTACTAAAATTCAACCTTCTAAACCTAAGTTAGTAGATAAAAATTAAGGTCGGTGTTAAGTTCCACTGAACTTATCCATTAGATCTGCTGAAGCACCGGTATTGGAGTATCCTCCGTCGTGAAATAAATTCTGCATTGTTACCATGCGCGTGTAATCACTAAAAAGGGAAATACAATATTCAGCGCAACTATCGCCACTTGCGTTACCAAGCGGAGCGTTCATTTCAGCAAAATCAAAAAAAGTATCAAATCCTTTAATTCCGCCACCCGCTGTAGTCTTAGTAGGACTCTGAGATACACTGTTTACTCTTACCTTACGGTATTTACCATAATGGTAACCAAAACTTCTTACAATCGACTCTAAAAGAGCTTTTGCATCAGCCATATCGGTATAAAATGAAAAAGTTCTCTGAGCTGCAATATATGAAAGCGCTACAACACTACCCCACTCATTCATTGCGTCCATTTTATATGCCGCACTCAAAATTTTATGCAAGCTTAAAGCGGAAATGTCTAAAGTTTTATTGTAAAAATCGTAGTTAAGTTCTGGGTATGGAATATTTTTTCTAATGTTAGGGCTCTGAGCAATAGAATGTAAAACAAAATCAATTTTGCCTCCTAGGAATTCCTGAGAATCAGATAGAAGCTTATTAATTTCTTCAGTGTTTGTAGCATCAGCAGGAATGATTTTGGCGGATACTTTTTCAGCGAGTTCATTAATCTTGCCCATTCGCATTGCAATAGGGGCATTGGTTAAAACTATCTTAGCACCGGCCTCATGTGCCTTAATCGCTGTTTTCCACGCAATAGAATTTTCATCCAGAGCACCGGTAATGATTCCTCTTTTACCTGATAAAATTTGTGAAGACATAAATTTTTTTTTCCCTACAAATTTACAGGTTTTATTTTAAAAGGCATTATAAATTAAAAATGTGGCTTTTAATTTATGAGAGGAATTTTTAACCTGCAAATCCTCATGAAATTCTTTTTATAATAAGGTACTGAATTAAAAGCAGTAATTACCACACCTTTATCATGTCTATCGGGAGAAGAATGAATAAATTTCAAATTTTCGCCGATTCCTGAAGTAACTATTCCAACATGACCGGGTCTAGGTATTTTCTGTCCGGGTCTCCAGAAAACGATTATATCGCCAGGTCTCGCAGAATCGATTGAAATTGTCTCACCAAAATTTCTGTAATCAATTGAAGCACGAGGAACATTAATATTAAAATTTTTGAAAACATAATATGTAAATCCTGAACAATCAAATCCATCTTTGGGGGAGTTTCTTGCATATACATATCTGGTACCTAGAAATTTTTTTGCAAAGCTGATAACATCTGCAGTATTTAATAAATCGCATGTCTGCGCCTCAACTGAATAGAAGGAAAAAATGAAAAACAAACAAATTATTTTCTTCATATCTTATAATTTAATGGTGGGCAAATATCGAAATACTCAGAAACGAGGCAAATAAATTATATTTTTTTATAATTTATTAGTAAAATTTTAAATAAAAAATAAGAAAAACTGTGAAAATAAAAAGAAACGATTTAAAGTTTCAACAGATAAAATTCAGGATTTAAGGTTTTTTGCATGTAACTCCAGCTCTTTGTACCATTTCCTTCCAAATTTTCTAACTAGAGCATTCTTTACAAATTTGTAAACAGGCACCTCCAATTTTTCACCGCACTCGCATGCAGGTTTACATATTTTCCATTTATGATAATTAACTGCTTCATAGGATTTATAAGTAGTAACGCGAACCGGATACAAATGGCAACTTACGGGTTTTTGCCAGTCAACTTTTTTATCTATCCAAGCCTGTTCTATTGCGCATTTTGCAATACCTTTCTGATCAAAATAAACATATGCACATTCTTTCTCCTTTCCAACAAGCGGAGTAACATAATCACCATCACTATCTATTATAAATTTACCTTGTTTTTCTACCGCCTTAATTCCTTTATCAACCATATAAGGTTTAACTTTTGGATAAATTTTTTCAAGAATTTTTGTCTCCTCTTCACTCAATGGAGCACCTGATTCACCATGAACACAGCAAGCCCCTTTACATGCAGTCAAATCACACACAAATTTCTTCTCAATCAAATCTTCGCTAACAAGAGTATTTTCTATTGCAATCATTTAAAATATTAATCTTTAAAACATACATAAAGCAACTCACCAACTGGTAAACGGTACCTATCTAAAAGTTCAGAGCTTAACTCTTTTGTGAAATCAATTATTTCTACTCTGAAACCGACGTTTTTCAATCTATCGGGATAGTCGAGCCCATACAATCGTACATGATCTTTCTGCCAGAAATGTTTTTCCCGATCTTCCTCTGTAACTATCGACTTATCTTCGTAAGTACTGTTCCTGTTTATATCCTGAGGAACCTGAAATATGCCCCAACCTCCCGGTTTGATTATCCTGTAAAGTTCCTTCATGCATTGCCTGTCATCTTCCACATGTTCCAATACATGATTACAAAATACAACATCAAAGATATTATCTTCAAAAGGTGTATGATGTAAATCCATTTTTACATCGGCAAGCGGTGAGTTTAAATCTGCAGTTATGTATTCAAGATTATTTTGTTTTTTAAAGAGCGGATAAAAACATTGTTCAGGTGCTACATGCAACAATTTAATTTTATTTTTTGTGAAAAAATCAGTTTTGTTTTCTAAATACAACCATAATAATCGATGTCTCTCTAAAGAAAGACTTCCCGGGCAAAGTGCATTTTTTCTTTTTGCTTTTCCGCTGTAACCGTAAGGGAGAAACTTTCTATATGTCTTTCCGCTAATTGGATCTTCATATCTATTTCCATAATACACATATGGGGCAAAATGCCTGAAAATCAAACTTAGTTTTATTAATATAGGCCTGGGAATATTGCGAAGCAGGAAGTGAAACACGGCTTAAAATTATAAATAAAAACGGTAGAATCCCTATTCTATTTTTATTTTGACGATTGATTGTTTTATAACCTCAGAGTATTCTACCAAGTTAAATTTAACCTCCACCTCACCCTTTTCTTTCGCTTGGAAAATGAATTCAGTTACCCCACTTGAAGGACCTCTATAATTACTCCGAATATATTCCAGCTTTGAAAAATCAAATTCATAAACCAAAGACCAGGTTTGACCTTTGGAATGCTCTTCATTAAATAAAACCTTGAATTCCGTACCTTGTGCTACGTTTATTATCTTCTTTTCATTTCTGAATTCCGGTATATTTCTGACACACCCGAATGTAACAAGAAACACAAACGTAAAAATTGCAAATTTTAATTTTTTTTTAATGCAAGCCTCTTGTTTTTTTAATGTTATCATATGCCTCCTGTAGTCTCTTAAATTTTTCTTCTGCTGATTTTTTTACCTCATCTCCCAAACCCTCTACTTTATCAGGATGATATTTTACAGCCATTTTACGGTAAGCTTTTTTAACTTCCTCGTCTGTAGCTGAAGGCTCAATCTCCAAAATTTTATAATCCGCATCGGTATCTCTATAATACATCGCCCTTATAGAATCACGATCTGAATTATCAATACTCAGGTATGAGGCAATATTTTCAATTACATTTATTTCACTTGAATGAATGCCACCATCTGACAAGGCAATTCCGTACAAGTAATGAAGTAATTGTAAGCGACCCTCATAATTCATATGATCTTTAATTTGAGAGCAAACCTCGTAGAGCGGAATATCCTTTTTTAAAATTTCTCCCAAAATCGGAATGAGTTCTTTAGATTTCTCTTCACCCAGATTTCTCTTAAGAAATTCACGAACATAATCCAGTTCAGAACGAAGTGTCCGTCCGTCCGCTTTCATTACTGCCGCGCTAAGAACAAGTAATGAAACGGTAAAATCACCGGGTAAAGTTCTTGCACGTGAACCTGAGGATGTACCAACAGAAACTCTTGTACCATCTGCAATTGTTCCTAATGCAAATCCGATAACACCTCCAATTGGACCTCCAATAGCCCAACCAATACCGCCTGCAAGCCATTTCAAAATTCTCATATTCTACAAAATTAAATAAATCCTAATTTATTAATTCGTTTATAAAAACTATAATAAATGTAAGGTTATAAGATTCAATTTACCATTAATTAAAAGTCTCTGTAAAAATTATTCATCGAGCTCTTTAAACCTAAATAAACAAAAGGTGCTTGCCTTACAAAACCAAGTTCATTGCTAAGATTTGTCTGAATATATCCCAACTCAATCCTTAAATTTATTTCAGGTTTTAAATAATAGGTAAATTTTAAGTCCGACTGAAAGAAATCTGTTTTCACACCTTGCCCTGTGTAATGTCCGAAATCTGATGGATTGCCGTTACTTAATTGTGGGCGATTCAAATAAGACAAAAATAAATTCTGCCCCATACTGGTTAATGAACCTACCGTATCCATACCGATATTTGCATATACAACCTTAAGATTGAGTGCCCAATTTTTATGCTTAAATCCGATTATACCAACACCCTCATAAAAATTAGCACCAAATGGATGCGCCAATGGTTGATTAAAGTGAGTATATGACTGTTGAGGGCTGCCATGAGAATAAGTATATGGTCGAACAGTATTAAATTCAGCCTGTAAAGAAAGATTTTTAATTGAAAATAAATCAACAGCCTTTAAACCTAATTGAAATCCCTGTTTGTTTGCCCACCATCCTCTGCGGTTTTTAATTTCCTTTAGATAGAATTCATCGGCTACAGCCTGTGCATAAAACTTAAATTTCTTCTGAAACTTCCAAGAAAAATTTAAGCCGATTAAGGCGTTATCGGATGAGCCCAATGAATATTCAACAGGCCGGAAAAAAATAATAGGGTTAAGATAGTTTACATCAAATTGCCTTACTCTATTGGAGTCAGTGCCTTGAAAAATTATGGTTTCAAAGAGTGAAAGGTTTATTTTCTCATTAATATTCCAGCTTAAGTAGTGAAACGTTCCGAAACGATTTAGAAAATTAGCCTTTTTACCTTCTGAATTATAAATATCCCTGAACCAACTGTACCAGCAAGAATATTGTATGTTCCATATATTAATACTACTTCTGAAATACGGATAATTATTTGCCACATCACTTAGTAATAAACTACGATATCCATCGCCAATAAAATGTTTATCCTTTCCCAATTGAAAATTAAAAAGACTTTTAGGTGTGTAAGAAATATAGCCATTCAAATTTGCCCATTGGTATTCATTATTATTTCCATAAGCTAGACCTTGCCCAGGGATTATTGATAGATTTTTGATTATTGTGTCTGTAAAAACAGGATAAGAATTGATTCCTCCTGAAACAGTAAGAGCCGCAGAGAAATCATGATTGATATCCTTTCGTAGATAAATACCTCCGCTTTTTTCACTTACAAAATTGTTTCTCAATAAATCAAATCCTCCCTGCAAATCAATAACTGGCAAAACTTGAACACTCAAACTACTTCTATAATTGGGCTTCTGAAAAATTGTTTTCTGTAAAAAATAATGATGATCAACGGGAAAAGACCCTATGTTGGAAATTGAATCCTGATATTCTCGCAGTGTAAGATAGAGATAAGGCTTAAATGATGAGTGAAATTTTTTTGATTGATTTTTGATAAAATAATCATCTATCTTGGAACAAAAATCAAGTTGCATGACTGCATTCTCAGCTGTTCTATCTGTTTGCCCACTTAAGAAATGTACAAAAATTAGACTTAGAATAAAAATAATTTGCTTAATCAATCTCATTTTCATTTTTGCTTCTTTGAGCATCCTCATCAACACTTAAGGTAATCTGCTCGTGCCATTTTTTTTGCGAAATGATTTTATTCTTATTTTTCTTTCTGTAGATTAATTCGAGTACGAGCATACAAAAAGCGGAATATCCAATAAGAATTCCAAGCGCAATACTATTCATGTTATATAACTTATAACAAAGCAACGAAACAGTAATTGCACCCAAACTGAAAAAATAAATTATTATAACCGTTCCTTTATGCCCTAAACCACAATCCATAATCCGATGATGCAAATGGTTTTTATCTGCAGAAAAAGGTGATTGACCACGCATTGCCCTTATAATGAATATCCTTAATGTATCAACCAATGGATATATTAATGTTGCCATTGCAAAGACGGGCTTTGACAAATAAAGTGTAACACCTGAAAGGTTCTGTTCTGGATATTCAATCAACTTGATTGAAAGTATTGAGACAATAAGTCCAATACAGAGAGAGCCGGAGTCTCCCATAAAAATTTTTGCCGGCGCGAAATTAAAAATTAAAAAACCTGTGAGTGAACCAGCGAGAGCAAAGGCAAGACAAGCCATAATATAGTCACCCGCAAAAATAAACCAGGCACCCATGGTGGAGCAAGCTATAAGTCCGACACCTGAAGCTAATCCATCAACACCATCAATTAAATTGAACCCATTTACTACAACAACATAGGTAAATAGCGAAAGAAAAATCCCAGCCCATTCAGGAATATTGTAAACACCAAATATGCCGTGTAATCCTGTAATTCTTATGTTACCTATTAAAACAAGCATAAGCCCTACCACAACATGTGCGATTAATTTTTTTATTGGAGAAGTACCAATTATGTCATCTTTTACACCAATAAAAAATAAAATGAGCATTGTTGCAACAATCAATTTAAAATCCTGAACACCTCTATTTATTTTTTCAAAATCACCTTTATCAATATCTATATTAAACCAAAGCGAAAACGAAAAAAGTGTTGCAGAAAAAATAATTATTCCACCTATTGTAGGTATAATTCGTTTATGAATTTTTCTTCCACCGGGCTCATCAAACAGCCTTTTAAGTATGGCAACTTTAATAAGAGCTGGAGTCCCATAAAGCACTAACATAAAAGATGTAATAAAAACTAAAATTAGAACTAACATATCATTCAAAATTTTACCTCTATCATTTAAAAATCAAAATAATTATTGAACAAAGCCGTTTGCACACCAAAATATATAAACTCTGTTTTATCTACCCCTCCGGAAATGTCAACATTTCTTTCCCTATGCATTATACCAGCATATATGGTCATATTATTTTTCGGATTAATCAAATAACCAAGTTTTAAATCAACGATTGAAGTTTCACTCTGTATTCCTTGATTTTGAGCTTGTGAGTTTAATGAAGAATTGAAATCCGAAATAAAAATATCCTGACCATAATTACTTCCTAAATTCAATCCTTGCTTTATCTGAATAACTTTTACATTGATATAAGCCCGCTTGAAACTATAGTTTAATATTCCTATAATTTCCTTAAAATTAGCTCCCAAAGGATGCGCAAGCGATTGATTGTAATGTGTATATGCCTGCCCCGCATCAGTAGCTGAATAAGTAAATGGTCGAACTGTATTCAGTTCAGCGGACATAAATAAATTTTTTAATCCCAACACATCAAAATACCTTAACCCTAACTGATAACCATACTTATTGGAAATACTATTCTTTTGACCCTTTTCATCCAAAACAAATTGACCGTAAATCATAAATCCCTTAAATGGCCTAATACTAAGATCTATACCGGTCATTATATTTTTACTATCCTCAAATCCATAAAATGCAAGATTTGAAAAAATTAATGGATTAAAAAATGCCGCATTTAAATTTGTTCGATTAAGAGAATCTGATTTACTCCATATTAAAGATTGAAACAAGCCTAGATTCAAATATTTACCCAAGTTTAAACTTAAATGATGAAAACCTGCAGGTTTTTTCTGAAATAGTCTTTCGGTTCCAATAGGAGTTGGGACATTACCTGAGGTTAAATTCATTAATGAAGCGTAAATCGAGGTATACTGAATTTTACCCTTAAAAAATTTAGAATTAAACCTCAAATAGGGATAATTAAATGCATTATCTGAGAGTAAAAGAGAACGGTAACCGTTACCTAAGTGATGCTTGCCATTTCCTGCCTGTATGGAAAAATATTTATTTGGACTATACAAAATAAAACCTGAAGCGTACGCAAAATCATATCCGTTGGTCTTAAATTTTTTCCAACGCCCGGACCCCGGAATGACAGAATATTTATTTGCAAAATCATCAATATACTTAGGGAAGGTGGCCTGATTTTCCACAAAAACGCTCTCGAAATAAACCTTGTCGTCTATTGCGCCTTTCAAAATAATTCCACGTGAGTTAATGTAAAGTTTTTCACGAGAGGTATCTTGTAAATTAATGCCTCCCTGAAAATTGAATACAGGAGACGCGTTCAACACAAACTTTCTTGGCCAACCACTTTGATAATCGGTATGTTTAAGCTCGATAAAATCTTCATTGAAAATTTTACGACCTATCAATTTTTTATCGGCTTTAAAATAATCCTCGTTGCGTTGGCCATAAATACGTGATGCGTAACAAATAGGTTTTATTGATTGATGTAATTCAAATCGATTGGAATCCATTAAAATATTACGCTGGTTTTCCGAATCAAAAAAATAGTCTTGAGGGTAAATAAATGTTTGTGAGTTTGACAACCCATAAAAGAAAAGAAACAATATTAAAAATCTTGATTTCAAAATGTTTTTTAATTTTTATATTATCAGAGTTTTAGTTCAAATTGGGAAAGGTTATAAAAAGTTTAATTCTAAAGTCCAGACCCTCAACCCTGTGCTAGAGAGTTTATATAACTTTCGTAAACCATTGTAATTCCTTCTTTAAGATCAATTTTATGTTTCCACCCCATTTTATTTAATTGAGACACATCCATCAATTTACGCATAGTTCCATCCGGTTTTTCAGTATTAAACTTTATTTCGCCGGAATAACCAATAATTTCTTTGATCAAAATTGCTAAATCACCAATTGAAATATCATATCCAACACCAATGTTCACATGTCGTAACCCATCGTAATTATGCATGAGGTAAATACACGCTTCCGCCATATCATCTGCATGCATAAATTCCCTTAATGGTTTACCACTTCCCCAAACTTCAACGAATGCCGATTCATTTTCTTTTGCTTCATGAAATTTTCTTAACAAAGCAGGCAGGACATGCGAATTATTAAGGTCATAATTATCGTTTGGACCGTACAAATTTGTAGGCATAACAGAAATAAAATTACATCCGTATTGTCTTTTGTAATTTTCACATAGTTTTATTCCAGCAATTTTAGCGATAGCGTATGGCTCATTGGTTTCCTCAAGATCACTTTGAAGCAGATATTCTTCCTTTAGTGGCTGTGGCGCGTTTTTAGGGTAAATACAAGACGAACCCAAAAACATTAATTTCTTAACATTAAATCTGTAGGCGGCATTAATTATGTTACACTCTATAATCAAATTATCATATATAAAATCTGCTCTATATGTATTATTGGCATGAATACCCCCAACTTTTGCGGCCGCTAAAAAAACGTACTCAGGTCTTACTTCATTAAAAAAATTTAAAACACTTTGTTGATTGCGTAAATCCAACTCTGAAGATTTTAAGGTAATAAGGTTAGTATATCCATTATTTAAAAGATTTCTACAGATGGCACTTCCAACCATACCTCTATGTCCCGCCACGTATATCTTTGCTGATTTATCCATCAAACCTACTCATGAAAATTCATAACCTTATGCCCACCTTCTAATAAATACTTGTCACGCTTGAATAATTCAACATCAGATTTCACCATTTCCTTCAATAAATCTTCAACTGAATACTTAGGCTCCCACCCCAAAATATTTTTCGCCTTGCTGTAATCACCAATTAATAAATCTACTTCCGTAGGACGATAGTATTTTGGATCGATCTCAACTAATATCTTACCTGTTTTTTTATCTACACCTTTCTCCTGATCAGCGGCACCAGTCCATTCAATTTGAACTCCGACCTCATTAAAACTTAGCTCAATGAATTTTCTGACTGAAATTTTCTTGTTGGTTGCCAAAACAAAATCATCAGGCTCAGATGCCTGTAACATTCGCCACATCCCTTCAACATAATCCTTAGCGTGTCCCCAGTCTCTTTCAGCATCAAGATTCCCCATGTAAATTTTTTCCTGAAGCCCCAAAGATATTTTTGCCACCCCACGTGTAATTTTTCTCGTTACAAAAGTCTCTCCTCGTATGGGAGATTCATGATTGAATAAAATACCATTACATGCAAACATCCCATACGCCTCTCGGTAATTTTTAGTAATCCAGAATGCATATAATTTAGCAACACCGTACGGCGATCTAGGATAAAAAGGGGTTGTTTCTTTTTGAGGAATTTCCTGCACCAACCCGTACAATTCTGAAGTTGAAGCCTGATAAAAACGAGATTTCTTCTCCAAACCCAAAATGCGAATTGCCTCAAGTATTCTTAATGTACCAACTGCGTCAGCATTAGCTGTATACTCAGGTGTTTCGAACGACACCTTAACATGTGATTGTGCGGCAAGGTTATAAATTTCATCCGGTTGTACCTCCTGAATAATTCGAATAAGGTTAGTAGAATCGGTTAGATCACCATAGTGAAGCTTTAATTTACCCGTTTTTTCATGAGGATCACTATATAGATGATCGATTCTATCAGTATTAAAAAGAGAACTTCTTCGCTTTACACCATGAACTTCGTATCCTTTAGATAATAATAGTTCAGAAAGATAGGCACCATCTTGCCCTGTAACACCTGTAACTAATGCAACTTTTGCCATAATATTTTGTTGGGGACAAATTTAGTAAATTTCGAAATAGGGTAAGATGAAAACTAAACTTCAAGCAAATGAAAAATACCGATTTTATCAATAAAATTAGAACTTATTACTTTAATTTTGCTCAATGTCTTCTAATCTAGGTATAATTAATTTTAAGCAATGGTTAAACCTTGAAGGTCCTTTATTAATTTGTGGGCCATGCGGAGCCGAATCAGAAGAACAACTTGTTGAAACCGCTAAAAAAATATCTGAGATACAAGGAGTAAAAATTTTTCGTGCAGGAGTATGGAAGCCAAGAACAAGACCAAACTCCTTCGAAGGAATGGGAGAAATAGCTCTAGAGTGGCTAAAAAAAGTGCAACAAGAAACGGGACTTAAAACTGCCATTGAAGTTGCTAACGCAAAACATGTTGAAAAGGCACTAAAACACGGTGTAGATATAATTTGGATTGGAGCTCGAACTACCGTCAACCCTTTTTCAGTACAGGAAATTGCTGATTCATTACGAGGAGTAGACGTTCCGATCCTCATCAAAAATCCTGTACATCCCGATTTACAACTTTGGGTTGGAGCAATAGAACGAATTTTGCAAATTGGAAATAAAAAAATTGTTGCGGTACACAGAGGTTTTCATAACCCTAAGCAATCAGAATTCAGAAATGACCCTTTTTGGGAAATTGCAATTGAACTGAGAACAATATTCACTGATTTACCTGTTATAACTGATCCCTCGCATATTGGAGGAAGGAGAAGTAAAATCCTATCGATTTCACAAAAAGCAATCAATCTGGGAATGGATGGATTGATGATAGAGTCTCACATAAACCCTGAATGCGCACTAAGTGACAAAGAACAACAATTGCATCCCGAAGATTTAAAACAACTTATAGATAAACTTATTTTCAGAAAGGTAAGTACAGATAAAAAAGAGTTGAAGAATACCTTATTTCATTTAAGAAAAATAATAGATGAGCTTGACGAAGAGATGATTTTACTTCTCAAAAAAAGGTCAGATATAATCGAAAAAATAGGATTATTCAAAGCTGAGCATGATATTACAATTTTTCAATTGGAGAGGTGGATGGAGATATTACGTACCAGAACAGAATCTGCCACCGGAAAAGGAATTCCGAAAGATTTCATTGAAAAAATCTGTCTATTGCTTCACGAAGAAAGCATAAGGAAACAGCACGAAGTAATGAATAAGGAATGAACTATATGTTTTCCATGAAAGAAAAAGTTCTTTTAAAATATTCTTCGGGTTGCTCTGCATGTATCCAGTGACCACTCCCCTTGATTACCTCAATTCGGCTATTTAAAAATTTATCGGAAATTTCTATTTCATCCTCCGAACTAATGTAATCAGACGATTCTCCCTTAAGGAAAAGTACAGGTGTTTCACTTCTCATGTTGGGAACAGCTTCAGAAACATTATTGAAATTACTACTAATCACATTGAGATTGAAACGCCATCCAAATGTTGTTTCACCGGTTTCAGTACGGTAAAGATTTTTCAACAGGAACTGTCGAGTTCCAAAGTTTAAACCAAATTTCTCTAACACAACCTCAGCTTCTTTTCTTGATTGAATTTGATTTAAGTCTATACTATTCAATGCCTCCAAAACCTCAATGTTATTTGAAAAATACTTTCGGGGAGCAATATCAGAAATTATTAAAGCCGAAGCAATTCCTGAATATTTAGACTCGAAAAACATACAGGTTTTTCCACCCATACTGTGACCCATTATTATTGGCTTAACAATATGTTCATCAGAAATTAACTGCATCAAATCATCTGCCATGCAAGTATAATTCCATTCTGAATTATGTGGTGACAAACCATGATTCCGTTGATCAACAGTATAAACTTCGAAACCGTTGTCAGAATACCTTTTAGCCAAGGTATTCCAATTGTCACACTGACCAAATAAACCATGCAAAATGATCAATGGTCTTCCTTCCCCGTATCTCCTAAAGAATAATTTCATGAGTTTTAAGTCAGGCAACGCTTGTACATTTGAACGGTATTTTCCAAACCAAAATACAAGGCATCAGAGATCAAAGCATGACCAATGGAAACCTCTGAAAGATTAGTTAAATTGTTTTTAAAAAATCTCAGGTTCTGAAGATTCAGATCATGACCCGCATTAATTTCCAGCCCATTCTCAAAAGCAACACGCGAGGCGTTTGTATATGACTCAACAGATTTTACAGGATCGTGAATAAAACCTGAAGCATAAGACTCTGTATAAAGCTCTATTCGGTTAGTACAGGTTAATTTTGCAAGTTCAATTATTTTTGCATCGGGATTTACAAATATACTTGTACGAATTCCGTAGGACTGGAACATAGAAATAATTTCTTTGAGATATTCAAGGTTTTCTTTAATGTCCCAACCATGGTCTGAAGTCAATTGATTTTCAGTATCAGGAACCAAGGTTACCTGATCCGGCTTAACCTGTAAAACAAGATCAATAAATTTTTTAACCTTTGGATTTCCTTCAATATTCAACTCAGTTTTAATCACATTTTTCAATTCATAAACATCTGAATATCTGATATGACGTTCATCAGGACGTGGATGAACGGTTATACCGTCGGCACCAAAATTTTCTATATCAATTGCACACTGAATTAAATTAGGGGTATTATGACCACGAGAGTTCCTGAGAGTGGCAATTTTATTTATATTAACACTTAATTTCGTCAAAGGAATAAGGAGTTACAAAATTAACGTAATCAGTTCAATTAATTTTATTCGAAGTATAATTTAATAAGATTTTTTTTGAATACTTAGTAAATTAAAGTCTGACTCTTACATGCTTGAATTACGTTATTTTGTTACATTTGTTTAAGTGTGAAATAAGTAATGATTGTAAAAGATCTTATAACAAATTTAGTTCCGCCATTAAAGATTACCGACACCATTGAACTCGGGTTGAACTGGATGGAAGATTACAAAGTGAATCATTTGCCTGTGGTTGACGGAAGTACATACATAGGGCTCGTTTCCGAGTCTGAACTTTTAAATGCTGAAGACATTGAAAAAAATATCGGGACATTGGCATCGAACTTTATTCGACCTATTATAAAACGAGACCAGCATGCTTATGATGCTATTAAGTTGATATCTCAATTAGAATTGACTCTATTACCGGTAGTGGATGATAAGGAAGAATTTGTGGGTGCAGTAACTCAGAGAAGTGTATTGGAAAAAATGGCCGGAATTACCAGTGTACAGGAGCCCGGAGGAATCATTGTTTTAAGCATGCCTTCAATGGATTACAACCTCACGCAAATTGCAAGCATTGTAGAAACCAATGATGCGAAAGTTCTAAGTGTAAACGTAATGTCAACGCCCGAGAGTAGAGAAATTGAGGTAACGGTGAAAATAAATCGTGAAGATCTTTCAAGGATTCTTCAAACATTTAATCGCTACAATTATAATGTTATCGCGGCATATCATCAAACTCAGTATGAGGACAATCTTAAGTCAAGGTATAATGAATTTATAAAATTCATTAATATTTGAAGTAATATTTTCTACTTTGAAAAAAATCGCACTATACGCCAGACCAACAACTGACAACCATCCCGAATACCTTAAGCTTTTGGTTAGAAAATTAAGCGGCACGTCAGTTGAACTTACTATACACGATAAATATTATCAGTGGCTAAAGCAGAATCATGATGATATTCCGGAGTTGAATGTTTTTAAAAGCGAATCAGATTTTGCAGAAAAGGCCCAAATGCTCATTTCACTTGGCGGAGATGGAACAATGTTAGAGACATTGAAATTTGTCAAGGACTCCGGAATACCTGTACTAGGAGTTAATACGGGGAGACTTGGATTTCTTGCAAGCGTTGCAAAAAATGAGTTTGATGAGGCAATAGACAAAATAGTTAATGACAAATTTGAACTGGATAAAAGATCCGTTATAAAAGTTGAAAGCGACACGAAGTTATTTGGTGGCCTAAATTATGCTCTAAATGAAGTTACAATTCATAAGAAAGATTCTTCGGCCATGATTTCAATAGATGCACATGTAGATGGCGAATTTCTTAACTCATATTGGGCGGATGGATTAATCATCAGTACCGCAACAGGCTCAACTGCTTATTCATTAAGTTGTGGAGGTCCGATTATGATACCCGGATCAGGAAACTTTTGCATCACCCCAATAGCTCCACACAACCTGAATGTAAGACCCGTTGTTATTGGAAATAATCACACTCTTGAACTCAGTGTTAAAGGTCGCTCAGCAGAATTTCTCTTAACGCTAGACTCTAGAAATGCGACCATCAATAAATCTAGCATACTCACTTTATCAAGAGCGGATTTTACTTTTAATTTAATAAAATTAGATGGGCAATCCTTTTTCAATACACTCAGAAATAAATTACTCTGGGGAATAGACAAGAGAAATTAATTTATTTTTTCTCGAAATAAATTTTATTTTCCTCAATAAATTTCAGTATTTCATTTCTTCCAATTGATTTTTCTGCTGAAGAAATAAAAATTTGAGGTACCTCCTCCCAAAAGGAGAGCATAGATTTTTTAAAATCACTCAAACTTTTGTTCAACTCGTTTTTGGTTAATTTATCTGTTTTTGTAAAAACTATAACAAAAGGAATTTCATTTTCACCGCACCAATACATAAACTCCTGATCGATTTTTTGTAGGCTCAATCGAGAATCAATTAAAACGAAAAGTGAAATTAAATTTTCTCTTTTGGAACAATAACCGGATATAATAGTTTCGAAGGTACTTTTTTGTTCTTTGCCAACCTTAGCATAGCCATATCCGGGCAAATCTGCAAGGTACCATTCGTCATTGATGAGAAAATGATTAATGAGTTTGGTTTTACCTGGAGTGGCAGAAGTCTTAGCTAAGTTTTTATTATTACAAATCATATTTATTAGCGAAGACTTGCCCACATTACTTCTGCCTATGAATGCAAATTCAGGTTTGTTTGGTTTAGGACATTCAGTCGGTTTTGATGCACTTTTTACAAAGATGGCGGAAGAAATATTCATAATTTATTTCTACAAAGTTAATCATCTCAAAAGAATGCCTAACAACCTGTTTTTTATCACAATTAGCACAAATTTGTAAGAAAAGATTGGCTAAGTTTACACCTAATTTTAATGAAATCTCCAGCCAAACTTATTTCTTATTTTTTACATCCTATTTTTATGCCTACCTGGCTATTAATTTTTCTTTTATTTTTTGCAGATAAGAGTTTACTATTGATGCAACCCGGCAAAAAAGCCATTTTACTAGTCACATTTTCATTATTTATGACCATACTTCCTCTACTGAATATTATGATTTTAAAATATATGGGATTTATTTCGGGATATGAAATGGACGACAAAAAAGAGAGAAAATTACCCTTTTTTATTTGTCTTGTGTACTATGCGGGACTTTTTTATTTGTTATATGGGTCAGAAATTCCTGTTTTTTATACTGCTTTTGTTGGATCCGGCTTTTTTCTGATATTATTCAACTTCATCATCAACATCAAATGGAAAATAAGTTCTCACGGAATAGGTGCAGGAGGATTCACAGGTTCACTATTGTCTTTTGCATTATGGAATGCTCAAAGAACTTCCGATAATACAGCAGTGTTGCTATTGTTTGCACTCTCATTTTCAATAAGTGGGCTTATTTTAACATCAAGATTGGTTTTGGAAAAACACAGCTTAACTCAAGTTTACTCAGGCTATATTACCGGACTTTTATTGACTCTTATTCTGGTTCCTGCAATAATATTAACCCTGTTACATTTCTATTTCAGATGAAAAATAACTAAATTCAAATTTGAAAATGATATTAGTAACTGGAGCAACCGGATTTTTAGGTTCTCACTTAATGATTGAACTTATCAAAAGCGGTAATAAAATAATTGCATTAAAAAGAAAATTGAGTTCAATAAATAATACAGCTGAGATTTTTTCATTTTACGGATTAGATTTAAACAAATGTGATCAGATTATTTGGGAAACTGCAGATATAACGGACTATTTTTCAATGGAGGATTTATTTACGAAATATCATTTTGAAGAAGTATACCACTGTGCAGGAATGGTATCTTTTGAATCGAAAAATCACGACTTATTACAAGAGGTAAACTGTAAAGGCACAGCACACCTCGTAAATCTATCCATTTTTTCAGGGACAAATAAATTTTGTTATTTCAGTTCTGTTGCCGCAATACCAATAAATAAAAATGAAAAAATTGTCACCGAATCATCTAAATGGAAATACTCCCCTCAACTTACTTCCTATTCTATCAGTAAATACTCCGGAGAACGTGAAGTTTGGAGGGGTATTCAGGAAGGACTTAATGCATTAATTGTGAATCCATCTGTGATTATTGGTCCCGGTTGCTGGAACAGTGGAAGCGGAAAAATCATCAGAGAATCAAAAAAAAGAATGAAGTTTTATACTTCCGGAGGGTCAGGAGTAGTAGATGTAAGGGATGTTATAAAAATATCAGTTGAATTGATGAAAAAAAATATTTTTGGAGAAAGATTTATTTTAAACGCTAAAAATATTTTGTATAAGGACCTTTTTACTTTAGCTAATAATTGTTTTGGACATAAGCCACCCGGTATTGAAGTTTCTAAATTCCAATATAGATTAGCATACCAAGCTGAACGCTTTTTATCTGTATTTAACGGAAAAAAAACAATACTGGAGGATGAGTTTTTGAAGAGTGGTTTTTCAGTTACAAAATATTCATCAGAAAAAATTGAAAAGCGATTGGAATATCAGTTTATTCAACCATTGGAAAGTATGACGTGGGCTTGTTCCTACCTTAATAATTAAAACAATCGTTTTTTTTATTAGCTTTATTAAATGAGAAAAAGATTACTTATCCTTTTAATTTTCGCATTTTGTTTAGATGCGCTAAGATCACAAAGTTGGCAAGATGTTGGAGGGGGACACAACAGCAGTTCGCATGGAATGTGCTTATACAACGGTACATTGGTTGATGTTGGAAGCTTTAACAATCCATGTAACCGCGTAGCATCTTGGAACGGAACTTCTTGGAATTGTTTTGGAAACGGGGTTGGATTAGTGGGTAGAGCAGCGATTGAATATAACGGAGACCTAATTGTTGTTGGTGATTTTTGGAATGTGCAACAACCTTGCACGGGTTGCAACGGTGTAGCAAAATGGAATGGTACAACTTGGCAACCATTGGGGACGGGTTTTAACAACGACGTATTATGTCTCACAATTTGGAATGGAAATCTGGTAGCAGGGGGGGATTTCACCATGGCAGATGGGAATCCTGTTTCAAGAATTGCAATGTGGAATGGAACAACATGGCTTGGAATAGGTGGAGCTACCGATTTTGATAATGACATAAGAGCTATGTGTGTTTATGACGGTGAATTGTGGGTTGGAGGAGATTTTAGTAATGTTGCCGGTTGTACATCATGTGACGGCCTTGTTAAGTGGAATGGAACAACATGGGAGGGTGGGGATAGTGGTGTGGATATTACGGGAGGAGTTGACAGTACTGTAAGATGCTTATATGTTGATCCTGTAAACAATTTACTTTATATGGGAGGACATTTTCAAGGCCTAACAATAAATGGCACTTACAATGCAAATATAAATGGAGTAGCAGTTTATGACGGAAGCGACTGGCTTAATTTAGGAACAGGTGTAAATAGTTATGTAAGAGCATTAGGCGAATATAATGGTAACATTATTGTTGGTGGTGATTTTACATCAGCCGGAGGTCTAACTGCGAATAAAATTGCAAAATGGAATCCAAGCTCACAAACATGGTCTGCTATGGGCACTGGAATGAATGATTATGTTAAATCTTTAGCGGTATATAATGGGGACTTATATGTCGGAGGGCCTTTTACTATGGCAGATGGACAAACCAGAAATGGCATTGCCAAATGGTATGAACCTCCAACATCACCACCGGTAGCTTCTTTCAGTACTACAAATAATACTATTTGCCCCGGAACTTGTCTTTCTTTTACAGATAACAGTTCAAACAACCCGACCTCTTGGAACTGGACTTTCAATGGCTCAGCCACTCCCACATCTAATCTTCAAAACCCTGTAAATATTTGCTATAATAATCCAGGAACTTTTACGGTTACCTTACAAGTATGTAACACAAATGGATGCAATAGTTCGAGCCAAATTATTAATGTAAATAATATTACAGCCAATGCAGGGCCTGATCAGAATGTTTGCTTAGGAAGCAGCGTGAATCTTTTTGGTTCAAACGCAAATAATTATAATTGGTCGCCATCTTCAAGCTTAAGTTGTAATAATTGTCAAAATCCTGTTGCTACACCAACAGTTAACACAACATATACATTAACGGTCACAGGTTCGAGTGGTTGTACTGCAACAGATCAGATGATTGTTGGTGTAAATCCTATACCTAATGTAAATGCGGGAGCTAATGATACAATTTGTTCTGGGTCCAACACAACTTTAAATGCTAGTGGTAGTACTGGAACATTATTAATTAATTGGCAACCAAATTTCGGTTTAAGCTGTATTAACTGTTTAAACCCTGTTGCCGCACCAAACACAACAACCAACTATACAGTTACCGTTACTAATAATTTTAATTGCTCAGCCGTAGATACAGTAACAATCTTTGTGGAAAGCTGCCTTGGATTATCGAACAATAAAACAAATAAAATATTTGCATTTCCGATTCCTACCATAGATTATGTCAGTATTAGATTCCCAATCGAACTTTTAGGAAATACATGTGAATTATTTGACTTTTCCGGTAAGTTAATTCACAACTTTATAATTAAAAATGCAAACGAAAAATTGAATTTGACTGAATTTAATGAAGGTGTTTATTTTTTAAAAGTGAATCAAATCAATCAACCGTTATTTATTAAATTGGTTAAAATTTAATTTTTTTATAAAATGTCTGAATTTCAAGAAAGCAAATTAGAACCGGATGATTTTTATAAAACAGAAGAAGGATATATAGTTTTTACTGAAAAATATTTACTTAAAAGAGGATATTGCTGTAAAAACGGGTGCAAACATTGTCCTTACGGATATTGCAAAAAGTCTGACAGATTCATCAAAGTTAAAAGCGAAAATTCCTCAGATAATCTAAAGAATTAATACTAAGATTTTCTTGGCAGCCAGGGACTTTCTATGGCGCCGGTAAGAGAACTTAACTTTCGTGAGAGAACAAATAAATAATCACTCAACCTATTCAAATATTTATAGATAATTTCTTCTACATTTTCATTTTCTGCCAAACGTATAACGGAACGTTCTGAGCGCCGGCAAACACACCTAGCAACATGACAAATTGAAACGGAAGGGTGCCCGCCAGGTAAAACAAAGTTCTTCATCTCAGGAAGCTGTTCCTGCATTTTGTCAATCTCAGTTTCTAGCAACTGTACATCTGTTTCGTCAATCTCAGGAAGTTTAATTTTGTTTTTTTCAGGATCAGCGGCAAGATGTGAACCAATTGTAAAAAGTCTGTCTTGTACCTCTAAAAGAGTTTTTTCGTAAGCGCCGCTACAATCTTTAAGTTCCTTATAAATCAGAAACTGATCCCGGATAAGTCCAATGAATGAATTAAGTTCATCTATGTTTCCGTAGGCATCTATTCTGATATGATGCTTAGGTAATCTGGTACCCCCGAGTAAAGAGGTTTCCCCTGCATCTCCAGTTTTTGTATATATTTTAAAAGCCATGAAACTTTTTTTTACCAGGAGAACTTTTTCTCTTTAAATCCAAAAGTATATTTCATTCCCAAGCGGATATTTACGTGATTAAGGAACAAATCCTTTTTAGCGGCATCAATCGCGTATGGAGTTCCGAAGTTATTTGCATAATAAAACTCCACAAAAGGTACAAATGCGTTAGAACCATGATGTGCGTTTCTACCAAATCTATAGGTATCGAATCCTAGACCTGCAAAAAAATTGGTAACAGATGAGCTTGATCCATTCTTTGAATCAGAGTTTAACTTCCGCATTTCAGCACCAAGTATTAAATACGATTTAAAATTCGCGAAAATAATTGCCTTTGCACCTTTACAGGTCTGACGATTTCCTCCACCTGCCATTCTCGTTCTTACTTCAGTAAGCCATTGCCACTGCAATGCAAACTGAAAATCGAGATATGAATTATCTATTAATTCTGTAGTCGTTTTTTCAGTAGAATGAAATGAAGCGAGATAAAACTGAGAATTACTCATCGCAAAAGCCGCTGTTGCATTTAATTCCCAACTCAGGTGGTGATTGTACCTCAATCCAAAAGATGTCCCTGATGGAGAAGGGCTTTTCTGATAAATAGAGTTAGTGAAAAAATTTGCCCCTCCAAATACATCCACACTATTTAGCTGGGGGAACATTTCAGAAACAATAAAAATCGAAAATAGAATTACGATTTGTTTTAAGTGTTTAATTAGAAAGGTCATTTCAAAGTTTTATCTAAATTAATTTAAAACCTGTTGTTTTCCAAAAGTACTAAATACAACAATTACTTAGTGGGATGGAAGAGAGAATCCACAAACTCAACCCTGTTAAATACTTGCAGATCTTCCATCTTTTCACCAACACCAATATACTTTACCGGTATTTTAAATTGATCAGAAATACCTATTACAACACCTCCTTTTGCGGTACCATCAAGCTTTGTTAATGCTAAAGCTGTTACATCAGTTGCCGCAGTAAACTGTTTACATTGTTCAATTGCATTTTGTCCGGTAGACGCATCCAAAACCAAAAGTACCTCATGTGGAGCATCCGGGATTACCTTTTGCATTACCTTCTTTATTTTCCCCAACTCATTCATCAAGTTTACTTTATTATGCAATCTTCCGGCTGTATCAATTATAACAACATCAGAAGATCTAGATAATCCTGAACTTACTGTATCGTAAGCAACAGATGCAGGATCTGCACCCATACCTTGTGATACAATTGGCACACCTACTCTTTCACTCCAAATGGTTAATTGATCAACTGCTGCCGCCCTAAAAGTATCAGCGGCACCTAAAAGAACATTGTATCCTTTGGATTTAAAAGCATTGGCAAGCTTTCCAATTGTTGTGGTCTTTCCTACTCCATTTACACCCACCACCATTATCACATATGGCTTTTTACCCTCAGGTATTAAAAAATCATTTTCGTCCTTAGTATTGTTTTCCGTTAGTAATGCTGCAATTTCCTCTTTCAAAATCTTATTGAGCGAGGAAGTTCCAAGGTATTTATCTTTCGCAACTCTTTGTTCTATTCTTTTAATAATCTTCAAAGTAGTTTCTACTCCAACATCTCCTGTAACAAGTACTTCTTCCAGATTATCCAGAACTTCAGCGTCTACCTCCGACTTTCCGGCAACAGCCTTAGTAAGCCTTGAAAAAAAACCTTCCTTTGTTTTTTCAAGTCCCTGATCTAGTCGCTCCTTTTTATCTTTTGAAAAAAAATTAAACAGGCCCATTCATCAATATTTATTGTTCATTTAGTAACCACTATCAAAAAGAAAAGCTTCTTCCGAAACCGAAAGAAGCTTTCACAAAAAAACATTAGGATTATTTTGACTTCAAAAAATCCTGAACATGATCGTTATGTACAATCTCTTCCTTAAATGTATAAGCTCCGCTCTTCGGACTTTTCACTAATTTTATAACTTTTGTAAAGTCTTTTCCTTTACCGGTCTTTAGTGTTGCAACAACCTTCTTTGCCATAATCTAATTTTTAAAAATTATTTAATTTCTTTATGAACTGTCATTTTGCGAAGAATTGGATTGTATTTTTTCAATTCCATTCTTTCTGTTGTATTTTTCTTATTCTTAGTAGTGATGTATCTTGAAGTACCAGGCTTTCCGCTCTCTTTGTGCTCTGTACACTCTAATATCACTTGAATTCTGTTTCCTTTCTTTGCCATAATTAAATACTTTTAGTTATCCCAAAAACGGGGCACAAAGATATACTTTTTTACTTAATAATAATAAAAATTGATTACAATATATTTAGTGTGAAACAATAAATTTCTTTGAATAAGTCTTATCCGGACTTAAGGATATACTTAAATAATAAATTCCGGAAGGGTATTTTGACGTATTGATAATCAAATCTTTAGAATCAAAATTAAATGTTTCCATTACCTCGCCAATTGAGTTTAGTACCGATATTTTCCTATTCTTAGGCTCATTAAATTTAACATTAAATCTATCAGAAGCAGGAACGGGATAAAAAGCTAATAATTCATTTTCGATATTTTCCTTTATTCCTACAGGGGTAAGCAAAATATCGTCTACCCAAAGTACACTACCAATTTTTGGCGAGCTGTATTTAACCGAAAGTACTCCGCCAGTTAGTAATGCAATCGACTTTATATTGCTGGAGGCGAAGTAAATATTTGCAGTATCAGGGTTACCTGATGTTAAATACGCTGATCTGTAATTTAACTGAATGGAATCTGATGTGAATGTTGATGCAGAACCCATTACAATTCTTCCTTCTGCAACGGTATCCCTAAAGGTACCATTCCATTTGGTTAAATAAACTCCGGCTGAGGCAGAGTCAATTCCAGAAGGAGCATATTTGTAGTAAAAATTAACAGCTGTGGGTCTACCGGTAAAAGCAAATCCGGGCTTTATATTAAGCGAAGGAGTTGCAACAATGTTTCCAGTTAGGGCGAAACAAACAGTATCAGGAACTCCTGCACTCGTACCGAAATTAAAACCAAGTTTCACAGTTTCCAGTTTCATTGAAAAGTTTCCAGAATGAATGTTTGGAGAACCCGCTTTATGACAAACAGTATCATTTAAAGGTGAACCCAAAACATTGGCTGATGTCCAACCCTGCGGATGTGGAAATCCAAATGGTGGAGGATTCCAAGTTTCAAAGTCAAAACTTGGTTGTTGCGCTGACACAAAAGTAAATGAGATGAAAGTAAAAACGTTTAGTAAAATTCTTTTCATAATAATTGATTTATGATTTACGAAGGTAGTGAATTTTGAGGTTATTAATTGGAAATATTGAGCACTGTCCCATCATAGTTACAGTTGTAAGTTTTCAAGTTTGCTGATGCCGGACCTTGAATTACCGAACCATCAAGTAGTAAAAATTTACTGTTGCATATGGTGTCTTGAATTGTTACGTTGTCAGTAAGAACTCTCAATCTTGCAGAGGTATTTGGATCATAGGTACAAGTTCTGTCATAAGCCATAAACTCAGTATTAGACTTTCTGTAAACAATAATTCCCTTATTTCCACCGGTAAGGTATACCCAGCCACCAGGAACACCAATATTGGTTGCAAACTGAGGGTCCGAAGGATAAATGGTAACATTTACCGATTGTACAGGCACATTAGAATTGTTACTATTGTCCTTATTGCAGGACAAAAGAATGAATGAAGTAATGGCAAATAATACTATGTGTTTCATGATCTAAATTTAATAAGTATTTTGATTGTTTAATTTTCATAAACAGAATTTTATTTAAACCACATTCTTGTATGGAGTAATATTGTAATTTCGCATGAGATTTAAATTGGATTTTAAGGAAAATAATAAACCTAACAGCGATAAAAGATTTTTTCTTTTTATTCCTTTATTATTTGGCATTATTCTAACCCTAGGTGTTTTTATCGGATATTTTATTCACTCTCGCTTAAGCGGAAGATTTTCGGTAAATAACAGTTCAAGTAATTCAGGTGATAAAATTGCAAGTATACTAGACTATATACATTCCAACTATGTGGATACTATAGATAAAAAAAACCTTGAAGAAAAAGCTATTACTTCCTTGCTTCATGGACTTGACCCTCATTCAGATTATATTCCGGCCAGCGAACTTCAACAAGTTAATGAACCCATGCAAGGTAATTTTGAAGGTATTGGCGTTGAATTTAATATTATTAATGACACTGTAACTGTAATTACTCCTATTAACGGAGGACCATCTGAAAAAGCCGGAATTCTTGCAGGCGACAAAATTGTTTTGGTTGAAAAAGAAAAAGTTGCAGGCGTAAAAATCACAAATAAAAAGATATTTAGTTTGCTTAGAGGAAAAAAAGGAACAAGTGTTAACATTTCTATAAGAAGAGGTGGAAGTAAAAACCTACAGCAATATAAAATTGTAAGAGGCGAAATTCCTCTGTACAGTGTTGATGTATCCTATATGGTAAATAAAAATGTTGGTTACATTAAAATCAGTCGGTTTGCAATGACCACCTATGATGAGTTCATTAAAGCTTACCAAGCACTACAAAGAAAAGGTATGCGTAAAATGATACTTGATTTGCGCGGAAATCCAGGTGGTGTTTTACCTGCAGCAGTTAACATATGCGATGAATTCCTTTCGAAGGGTTATAATATTGTATATACTGAGGGAAAAGCAAGCCCTAAGCGTATTCACAAATCAACTTCAACCGGAGGTTTTGAGAGAGGAGAAATTGTTGTTTTAATTGACGAAGGATCTGCCAGTGCAAGTGAAATTGTTGCAGGAGCACTGCAAGATAATGACAGGGCAGTAATTGTTGGAAGAAGAAGTTTTGGAAAAGGACTTGTTCAAGAACAAATTGATCTGGATGACGGATCGGCTATACGACTTACAATTGCAAGATATTATACCCCAACCGGACGTTGCATACAAAAACCATATACAGACGACAAAGAAGCATACTATGAAGAGGAGTTTAACAGAATTGAAAACGGTGAGCTTTTTTCCGCAGACAGCATTAAATTTCCTGACTCTTTAAAATTCAGAACACCAAACGGAAAAATTGTTTATGGTGGAGGTGGAATTATGCCTGATATATTTGTTCCTATTGATACTTCAGGAAGAACCTCCTTTTTAAGAAAAGTTTTATATAGCGGACAGGTAAATACTTTCGCCTTCACCTATGCAGATCAGAATAGGGAAAAATTAAATAAACTTGGATCTGCATCTAAATTTATCTCCGATTTTAAAGTTGATGATGCTTTGTTTGCACAATTAATTTCTCATCTTGAAAAAAGTAATATAAAAGGAGATATTTCAGGAATTAAGAAGAGTGAAAAAATATTAAGAAATCAATTAAAAGCATTGATCGGAAGATCCATTTTCAACAATGAAGCCTATTTTCCTGTTTTAAATTCAGAAGACAAAACTATACTCAAAGCTGTAGAAATTCTTAACCAAAAATCAGCACTTTAAAAGTTTATTCTCACAAATCATTTTCTCTGAGATTGTTTTTTTTTAATTTAGTCGAAAACTAAAATTATGGCATTTGAATTACCCAAATTAAATTATTCGTTTAATGCGCTTGAGCCGCACATTGACGCACGCACGATGGAAATACACCACGGAAAACATCATCAGGCCTATATTACCAACCTCAACAATGCAATTGCAGGCACTGAAACAGAAACGCTTAGCATAATTGAAATCTGTAAAAACATCTCTAAACATCCAGTAGTAGTTAGAAATAACGGTGGAGGGCATTACAACCATGATCTTTTCTGGAAAATAATGTCCCCTAATTCCGGGGGTACTCCAATAGGAGATTTAGCCTCTGCAATTGATGCTGCCTTTGGGAATTTTGAAACTTTTAAAACTCAATTCTCACAGGCCGCGGCAACGAGATTTGGATCTGGGTGGGCTTGGTTGATTGTTCAAAATGGAAAACTGGCCGTTTGTTCTACGCCCAATCAAGATAATCCTCTAATGGATATAGCAGATGTAAAAGGTACTCCTATTTTGGGGATTGATGTATGGGAACATGCCTATTATTTAAATTATCAGAACAGGCGCCCCGATTACATTTCCGCTTTTTGGAATGTAATCAATTGGAACGAAGTAGAGAAAAATCTAAAGTCGGCCTAAATTTAGAATTACAATATATAAGCGCAGCCTTTTTAGGTTGCGTTTTTTTATTTAAGGTTGATAAACATTTAGTAAACAAAGATTAGGCTAACACACTTAATTCTAACTTAGCGTTATTATGAAATTAAAACTCATACTTTTCATTGTATTTTTTTGTTGCTTAGGCTACTCAGCGAACAATATTGAAAAAAATCAGAAAGTAATTACAATTGAAGATGAATTTTTTTTTAGGCAAGAACAAAATGACAACAAACCAAATGCATTAATAAAGATTTTGAAAAAGCGCCTAAAGCATACAAAAAGAGCAATGGCTGCTGTTTTAGCTTTTCCTCTGCCATTTGGGGTTTTGGCCTTACACAGGATTTACCTTGGAACCGCACCGCATGTTCCGGTTGTTTACCTTGGCACTGTTGGTGGTGTTTTTGGAATTTTACCTTTTATCGACTTTTGTGTTTTAGTTTTGGATAGAAAAGTAGACAGGTTCCTGAACAATGGCAGAGTTTTTATGTGGATAGAAGAGGAAAAAAGAACTGAAGAATGAAAGAAGTTTTTTTAGTTAGACATGCCAAATCTGACTGGGCGCACGAGTTTTTAAATGACATTGACAGACCACTTAATGAAAGAGGTTATGCCGATGCATACAGAATGGCAAAATTATTTAAAGACAAATTTGAAATTCCAGATAAAATACTTTCCTCACCTGCTACACGTGCAATAAATACCGCATTTATTTTTTCGAGAATTTTTAATATTGAAGAAGAAAAAGTTGAAATTGAAAAATTGATATTTGAAGCAAGCTTTAAAACAATTACTACAGTAATTTCCAAAATAGATAATAGTATTAATTCAATAATTTTATTCGGGCACAACCCTGGACTAACTAACTTTATAAATGAAAAAAGTGATGCAGTGTTAGATAATTTACCAACCTGCGGAATTGTTCGAATAAAGTTTGAAATTAGTAACTGGGATGAAATTTTAAATCATAACGGTCTATTCATTTCTTCAGAATTCCCAAAGGATTTTCGTTCTTAACGATTTAATAACATTAATTTCTTTACTTTGAATTATGGGTAAAAATAATCCGCCATTTATTAATCGGGAGATCAGTTGGCTTTCATTTAACGAAAGAGTACTCCAGGAGGCGGCAGATAACACCACTCCCCTAATTGAAAGATTAAAGTTTTTGGGAATTTTTTCCAACAACAGAGATGAGTTTTTCAGGGTTCGCGTAGCCACTGTTAAAAGAATGATTCCGCTAGGGAAAAAAGCGGTTCCACTATTAGGTATGGAACCACATTACCTTTTGGATCAAATCCAACAAAAAGTAATTGAACAACAACAAAGGTTTGAAGAAATTTACGCAGATTTACATAAGGAGCTTAGAACAAATAATGTTTTCATCGTTAATGAAAAACAAATTAATCGAATCCAAAAAAAGTGGGTTGCAAATTTTTTCAGAGAGGAAGTTTTACCTACCATATTCCCAATTATTATAGATGACACAAAAAAATTTCCATACCTGAGAGATAAAAGTAATTATCTTTTCATGCAACTTAAAAGTAAGCTCTCAAAAGATAAGCCTAGATACGGACTCATCGAAATTCCTGTTCCTACCCTTCAAAGATTTATACTTCTTCCAAAAGATAAAAACAAACACTATATCATACTTCTTGATGATGTAATTCGATTTTGCCTGAAAGAAATATTTGCTTCATTCGATTACACTCCTTCTGAAGCCTACAGTATAAAATTAACTAGGGATGCGGATTTAGACATAGAAAGTGATTTCAGTGAAAATCTTCTTGATAAAATTTCAAGAGGACTTAAAAAAAGACTAAAAGGACAGCCGGTAAGATTGGTTTTTGATGAAACGATACCGAAACCTATGCTCAAATATCTGATGGATAGAATAAAACTTACAAAAAAAGACAACCCTATTCCCGGCGGACGTTATCATAACTTCAGAGATTATATCAATTTCCCAAAACTTGGACAAAAAAAATGGTTTTATCAAAACCCTCACCCGTTGAACCATCCGTCTTTAAATGATTCAGGCAAGAGTATATTGAAAACCATCAGACAAAAAGATATACTACTCACCTACCCTTACCAAAACTTTAATCATATTATATCTTTATTAAGGGAGGCCTCAATTGATCCGCAGGTACAATCTATCAAAATAGCTTTATACAGAATCGCCGACGTATCTAAGATTGCTCATGCATTAATTAACGCAGTCAAAAATGGAAAACAGGTTACGGTATTAATGGAACTCAGGGCTAGATTTGACGAAGAAAATAACATCAATTGGAGTAATAGGTTTCAAGAGGAAGGAGTAAAAGTTATTTTTGGAGTTCCCGGAATGAAAGTTCACGCCAAATTATTTTTAATAACTGCAAGAATTAATGGAGCGGAAGTACTTTTTGCACATGCAGGTACAGGTAATTTTAATGAAAACACTGCAAAAGTATATTCAGACGTTTCACTGCTTACGAGTGATGGAAGAATTACCTCAGAAGTAAAAAAACTTTTTGATTACTTCGAAAACAACTTCACCGATACAGTATTTAAGCATCTACTAGTTGCACCTTTTAACATGCGAAAAAAGTTCATGGGCCTTATCCAAAAGGAAATAAATTTTGCACGTAAAAAAAAACCTGCATCTATCATTATTAAAGTAAATAACCTTGTAGATAAAGAAATGATTGAGGCACTATACAAAGCGTCAAAAGCCGGAGTTAAAATTCAGCTTATAGTAAGGGGGATTTGTTCTCTCTGCACAGAAATGGAAAATTGGAGTGTAAATATTAGCGGAATAAGTATTGTAGATAAATATCTAGAGCACGCAAGAATTTTCATTTTTAATCATGGCGGAGATGAAAAAATATTCATTTCATCTGCAGACTGGATGTCAAGAAATTTGGATAACAGGATTGAAGTTGCTTGTCCGGTTTACAATGAATCAGTTAAAAAAGAAATTAAAGACCTAATTACCATTCAACTCTCAGGCAATGTAAAGGCCAGAATACTTGATAAAAGAACCCAGATAAACTATAAAACAAAAAAGGCCGGTGAAAAATCATTTCGTGTGCAAACAGAAACATTTAATTATTTCCTAAACCAATATTCTAAATTTTAAAAGTGAAAATCTTTTAAAAAAGT
>JBKCIQ010000020.1:0-1286 GCA_046302135.1 Bacteroidota bacterium
AATACGATTACTATCAGCGGTACACCAACAGCAAGCGGAACATTTAACTATACCATTCCATTAACAGGAGGTTGCGGAAGTTTAAATGCAACAGGAACAATAGTAGTAACCCCACTTCCCGGATGGTACAATACGCAGTTCCCGTCATCAGCGACTATTTGCGTAGGCGGTTCAGCATCTGTTTATGGTCAGGTGTTTCTATCAGGGGTAACAAACTCTGCGGGTCAGGCAAGTGGCATGACAGCGCAATTGGGTTACAGTACAAGTAATACCGATCCGTCAACTTGGTCTAATTGGATCAATGCAAGCTTCAATACTCAATCAGGAAATAACGACGAATTTGTATCAAGCATCGGCTCATCGCTATCATCAGGCACTTACTATTATGCATTCCGTTATTCATACAATGGATGTACTTACGTTTATGGAGGTTTAAACGGACCGTGGAATGGCACAACAAGTGGCAATGGTACTTTAACCATTGATCCATATCAGACCATAACATTAAGTTCATCAATCGGTACCAATGCTCAAAGTGTTTGTCAGGGTGCAGCAATAACCAACATTACTTACAATATTGGATCAGGTGGAACAGGAGCAACGGTATCTGGTCTTCCATCAGGTGTTAGTGGAAGCTACTCATCAGGAGTATTTACAATAAGTGGTACAGCCTCAGCTGCATCCAATACATATACCTACACTGTAACCACCACAGGACCGAACTCGTGTACAACGTCTGTAACCGGTAGCATTGTTGTAAATCCTGCACCTGATTTTTACAATACTCAGTTCCCAGGAACCTCAACAATATGTCAAGGAGGAAATGCAACGTTTTATGGTCAGGTTTATGAAGGAGGAATTACCGACCCTGCAGGTCAGGCGAGTGGGTTAACAGCAGAAATAGGCTACAGTACAAGCAATACCAATCCCAATACCTGGACCAATTGGGTGAGTGCAAGCTTTAATGCTCAGGCAGGAAACAACGATGACTTTGTGGCAACAATTGGATCAAGACTAGCGCCGGGACCCTAGTACTACGCTTTCCGTTATTCTTTAAATGGATGTCAATACTATTATGGAGGTTATAGTGGAAGTGGTGGAGGACCATGGAATGGAACCTCCAACGTTAGTGGGGTGCTTACCATAACTCCAACCAATGTAGCCGGAGCAGCATCAAGTACACCAACGCTTTGTATCAATACTGCATTAACTAACATTACTCATACAACTAGCGGAGCATCCGGTATTGGAACAGTAACGGGATTACCGGCAGGTGTTACAGCTAC
>JBKCIQ010000021.1:0-8066 GCA_046302135.1 Bacteroidota bacterium
GCGTAATCGTTTTTTCTTTCTCTTCTTTTTGCTGGGTCTGTTTTTCGATTTTTTGTAAATTAAATGTAAGAACAGCATTCATCATTACAATTACAAAGTACATAATTAAAAAGAGTAAATCTTCAGTTTCATGTACGGTAAGTGTAAAATTCGGAGGTATAAAAAAAAAGTCCCATAGTAATGCACTAAGTATTGCTGCAACGAGAACAGGTTTTAGAGTATAAAGCATTCCTAATATAGAAACAGCCATTAACAATATTAAAGCAATACTTCTGTAACCTAGAAAATCTTTTATAATAAATCCAATTCCTGTAACTATCGATACAGTTGCTATTGAGATAAAATACTGATTGAAATTTTCGGATTTTTGTTTCATCTTTAATTTGTAGACAAAGGTATTTGCACTTAAATAAACTATTTATAAAATAACAATAATTTGGTATAAAGATTTTATAAAGTAGTATTTCCTAACGAGTGCCAGAAAACTGTTTTTATTTATTTCAATTTTTTTATTTCACATAAGTTAAGGTTGGTTGTATTATTTTCGTTTTTTTATCCCTTTTCAAATGGCTTATTTCCTATATTTAACCCAATGAATCCAAATCTTAATCCGGACGAAGAGCATCTTAGTTCTGCAGAGAAAGAAATGGAGCGGATGTTACGCCCTGCTCAATTTGATGATTTTAGCGGTCAGCATGCAGTAACCGAAAATTTACGCGTCTTCGTGCAGGCGGCAAAGCAACGCAATGAATCGTTGGATCATGTTTTGTTACATGGACCTCCCGGTTTGGGTAAAACAACCTTAGCGCATATTATTTCAAATGATCTTGCTGTTAATATAAGGATTACCTCAGGTCCGGTTTTGGATAAACCCGGTGATCTTGCCGGATTGTTGACCAATCTTGAGCCCAATGATGTACTTTTTATTGATGAAATTCATCGTTTAAGTCCTGTTGTTGAGGAATATTTGTATTCTGCAATGGAAGACTATAAGATTGACATCATGATTGATTCGGGGCCCAATGCAAGAACTGTTCAGATAAAATTAAACCCGTTTACTTTAGTAGGAGCAACAACACGTAGTGGATTATTAACGGCGCCTTTGAGAGCTCGTTTCGGAATCAATTTAAGATTGAGTTATTATGATTCAAAAGTACTAACGCGAATCGTTCAGCGTTCCGCGGATATATTAAAAGTTCCAATAAAAGAAGAGGCTGCATTTGAAATCGCAAGAAGAAGTCGTGGCACACCACGTATTGCAAATGCTTTGTTGCGTCGTGTTCGTGATTTTGCCCAGATAAAAGGCGATGGAACAATAGGACTTGAAATTGCGCAGTACGGATTGAAACAACTTAATGTAGATAAAAACGGATTGGATGAAATGGATCACAGGATTTTAAAAACCATTATAGAAAAATTCAAAGGAGGACCCGTTGGAATAAATACCATTTCTACTGCGGTGGGTGAGGAGTCAGGAACCATTGAGGAAGTTTACGAGCCCTTTTTGATCCAGGAAGGATATCTCATGCGAACGCCGCGCGGTAGGGAAGCAACAGAATTGGCCTACAAGCATTTTGGGAAATCGCCTTTAAATAGGGGAGGGGCAGGTTTGTTCGATGACATTTAAAAAAAACTAATTTCTTTAAAATTTTTTCAAGCGAACTCTTTATGTATTAGTAAGAAAAAATTAACTTTTCATTCCTGTTTTTTTCATTGCCAGTTTTACAGCTTCAAATAAATTAATAAAACCGCCTGTTTTAGAAAGTTCAGAGAACTCTACTTGTTTATCTTTTGCCATTCCTGATATTGGCAGCTTAACCATTGTCTTTTTGTATGATTTGTTTACAGTTTTTTCAAGAATGCTTTTGATGTCTTTGGATGTAAGTTGTGGAAAGTAAGATTTCAATAATGCCGCCGCACCTGCGGTGGCAGGACAAGCCATAGATGTACCGTTTTCTTTTTTGTATTTATTTCCTGGAAAAGTAGAATATATGTCTACTCCAGGAGCGAAAACATCAACAGTCTTTTTACCATAGTTTGAAAAAGAAGCAGGTAGTTCTAAACCTGTTTTCCAGCTTAACGCGCCAACTTCAATCCAGTTTTTACATCCTTTTTTAGATCCTTTTATCCTTTTCGTTGGATAATGAGTAGTTACATCAATATCAGTACTTTCGTTTCCGGCGGCGTGAACCATAAGAACGCCCTTACTTTCGGCGTATTTTATTGCTTTTTCCAATGCATCCTTATGTTTAACATAAGTTTTTCCGAAGCTCATATTTATGATGTGGCAACCCATGTCTACAGCATAATAAATTGCATTCGCAATGTCTTTATCTCTTTCGTCGCCATTGGGAACCGCACGAATTGGCATTATTCTTACATTGTCTGCAATACCATTAATTCCGATGTTGTTGTTTCTTATTGCTCCAATTATACCTGATACGTGAGTTCCATGCCCAGGGTCTTCGCCTTTAACATCATTATTTCCATAGTATTTTTCGTAAGGGTTATTCTCGTCGTCACCAACAATTTCCATTCTCTGGTCGTAATCTGGATTCAAGTTGTATCTCATTCTTGCGTCCAAGTATTCTTTTCCTTCGGAAAGTTCATTTATGAAATCGTCTAAAGAGGTGTTGTCATCCTGTAGAAAAGTGCTAATCAGTCCTATCATCTGTTTCTTTTTTACATCCTCTGATTTATAACTTAGAAGCGTACTCTTTTTTACTTTTTCAATATTCAAAGATGATTTTATTTCTTTGTTGATGCTTACAATTTGGTCAAATATGAAGTTGATCTGATTCAATTGACCTCCTACTTTTTTAATTTCTTTTTCAGTTTTTTCCTTTACTTCGAGGTATAATTTATATTCATCTTTATCCTTTACTTCATTTTCGTTTTTTCCATTGTATTTTTGATCAAGCTCCTTATAAATCCTTACCATCTCCAATCTTTCGTAATTAATATTTTTACCGTTTGCTCCACCAATGAAATTCCAGCCATGAATATCATCTATGTAACCATTCCTGTCATCGTCTAGCCCATTACCAGGAATCTCGTTCTTATTTGTCCAAATTATATCTTTCAAATCCTCATGCTCAATGTCAACTCCTGAGTCAATTACACCAACAATAACTGTAGTCGATTTTTTTCCTTTTAGCAACTCTCTGGAAACGCGTTCTGTTCCCAATCCGGTGGATGTATCCAACTGCTGATCGAGATTGAACCAGTCATTGGATGTGGTCGTGTTATTTTCATTTTGAGAAAAACATGCTAAGGAAATAATTAGCGTTGATGAAAGAAAAAACTTTTTCATTTTTATTGATTTGTTCACAAATTTATGAATACATCCTGAATTTAACTGTCTTAATATCCTAATTATCTTAAATTATTTATTGAGCTGTCCTAAACTCAATCCGCCATCCATTTTAATAAATGTTCCTGTAACCCATTTTGACATATTGCTGATAAGGTATGCTGATGCCCAGGCAACATCCTCAGGTTCTCCGAATCCAAGCGGGTAAGAATTTTCGTAGTCATTTAAATCTTTTTGGCTTTGGACCGCCTCTATGGTCTGTTTAAATATTTCTGTTTTAACCAAGGCAGGTTGTAAAACATTTACACGAATTTTTCTAGTTGAAAGTTCTAGGGCCATGGTTTTTGCATAACCCTCGAGTGCAGATTTTGATGAAATATATGGAGCACCACCAAAGTAGCTGTGTAATACTGACACAGATGATATGAATACAACTGAAGAGGAGTTTTTTAATTTATTAGATCTCAATAAGGCTGATGTTAGTTTTACCGCTGAATGAAAATTAATTTCAAAAACTTCGTTTAAGTGTTTTTCCTGAATGAATTTTACAGGAACAGGTAAAACTTTTCCTGCACAATGTACCCAACCGGAAATTTCACCAATAGAATCAATGAGATTTTTAATCTGATCATCTTTGGTAAGGTCGGAGGTAAATATTTCAACCTTTCCTTTACAGGTTCCGGCCGTTCTATTTAATTCTTCTTTGTTCCTGGCGGTAAGATATAATTCGGCACCCAAAGCAGAAAATAAAATCGAAGTTGCCCTTCCTATTCCTGAAGAAGCTCCGGTAATTAAAATTTTTTTATTGTTTAAATTAAAAATCATTCAATCTCAATTAAGGGTAAAAAAACAGTTTTTTCAGCGTTCACTATGCATGCTCCCCATGAAAACCCTACACCAAATCCGCATAAACATAATTCATTGGTTTTTCCATTTTCTATATTTTTAAAGTTTTCGGTCATGGTCAGCGGAATAGATGCAGAACTTGTATTTCCAAAAGATTCGATCGAATAAAGAAATTTTTCTGCCGGGACTGATTTCATTTTTTTTCTAACGCTTTCATTAATGAACTTGTTTGCCTGATGTAAAACGAAGTAATCTGTATTTTCCAATAATTTTCCTGCAAATTCATATAACTCTTTTATGGCATTCGGCACTTCTCTCACTGCAAAATTAAATATTTCAACACCGTTTAGCTGTAAATGTCTTCCTGCACGTATTACTCCTGGAGCCACTTCTTTCAATTCAAATGTTTCTTTACGAATTCCATTTCTTGATCCTCCATCTGAAATCATTATTGCTTCGTGTCCAGACCCGTCAGTCATCAGGTTAAAATAACTTTCTTTCGCATCTGAATCATATTCAATTGCAGTTGCGCTGCCTGCATCGCCAAACAGCGGATATGTACTTTTATCTTGTTCGCAGGTGCTAGAACTCGACTTATCACCAACGCACAAAATAACTTTTTTAATATTTCCTGATTGCATTAAGTTGCCTGCAATGAAAAGTCCATAAACATATCCTGAGCAACCAAGATTTACATCAAAGGCTATAGTAGTTTTTTTTAGACTCAGTTTATTTTGCAACATTACAGCTGTACCTGGAATAAAATAATCAGGACTTTGTGTAATGGTTATTATTGCGTCCACCTCATCATTGCTCCATTTTAAAGAATTGAGCAATTCTTTTGCGGCGCTATAAAGTAAATCTCCGGTTGAAATATGTTGAGGAGCAACTCTTCTCTTAGCAATTCCTGTTGTTTTGATGAAAAGGTCCCTTTCTGTTTGCGATATATAATTATAGTCAATGTTGCTTGTTTCGTTTTTGGGTACGCATGAAGCTACACCTCTTATTGAAAGATTTTTCAACTCAATTAATGCCATCTATTTTTTTATCCTTGATGCAACAATTTCATACAACTGTCTTACCGTACTTGTATTTTTGAGGTCATTGGCGTTTAACTGAACATCAAAGCAGGAATCAACATAAGCGATAACAAATAGTGCATACATTGAACTCCAATTATCTAATTCGTGATATTTTGTATCCGGCTGAAGCGTTCCCTTTTCCATTCCCTCTAGTTCTGCTTCTAGTTGTGCTGTAAATTCCTCAATTGATATCATTTTAGTATTTTATAATTGTTCCTGCCCAACTCAATCCCAGTCCAAATCCTGCAAGCAATATTTTCATCCCACGTTTTAATTTTCCCTGGCTTTCGGCTTTGAGAAGCGCTATAGGAATGGTTGAAGATACAGTATTTCCTGTTTCAGAGATATCGTTTATGAATTTTTCTTGAGGAATTTTCATTTTTTTTCTGAGTACTTCAAGTAAAAAAGAATTGGCCTGATGGAAAACGAAAAGATCAATTTGATCTATTGATAAACTATTTTTTTCTAAAATCTGATTCACCATACCAGGAACTGTGCGGATTGCGAATGAAAATATTTCAGTACTTTTCATACTCATTTTCCCGTACAACATGCTTGTTTGAGTAAGCCATTTTATGTCCGGTGGATTTCTTGTCCCGCTTTTTTCGACACATAGCAAGTCATAACCAGAACCATCAGTTCCGAAAAAATACTTTTCATCAAATGAATTACCTAATTCAATTATACTCGCTGTAGCCGCATCTCCGAAAAGCGATAATAACTCTTCGTCATTTTTATCAATCACAAATGATGGGGTATCGGCGGTTATTAATAACACCTTTTTTGCGATTCCTGATGATAAAATTGATTTTGAAATAGATAGACCGTAAATGTAACCGGTGCAACCTTGCGGAATGTCCATCACAAAACATTCTTTTTTCAATCTTAAACGATTTTGAAGAATAGCAGAGGTAACAGGCGCTTTAAAATCAAATCCATGTCCAACTAAAATTAAAGCATCGATCTCATCTCTGTGCTGAGATTTAATTTTAAACAACTTTTCTGCTGCTTCAAATCCCATGTCCGACATAAGAAAATCAGGCTTAGTGATTCTTCTGTCCATTACGCCTGTTTTTTTAAATATCTCTAAAGGGTCAGAATTGAATCTCTTAGCTATTTCATAATTCGATAAATTTCCTTCAGGTAAAAAAGAAGACAATGCAGTTATTTTTATCCCTTTATTTTCAGTTTGCATAGCGGAGCTTCATAAAATTAAATTTTTTTCTTAACTTAGCGTGTATATAAATAATTAACGTGAAAAAATATCTGATATTAATTGCTTCATTGTTTTGTCTGCAGGGCATTATCAAAAGCCAAAGTAATCTTACCCTTGTAATTAAAGATGAAGTAAAGAAAGGTTACTTTAAGCAAGAAAGTTTTGATTGGGTAATTCAGGGTTTGCATTCCAAAAGTGAAGTAAATAATTTTTTGTCCAATATTAAAAAAGACAACAATATAAAAAATGCTGAATTAGTTCCCGATGGTAGTTCTTCAGGTGATTTTTTATTTCGCATAACCACATATAAAATTTATGGAAAACAGTACTTCGTTAAGCTGCTTAAAAGAAATGGAGTAACTCAGGCCATTGTAAATGGAAAAAATGAGGATTTGAGCAAACATTCTAAAGGCGAATAAATATTTTTTTTCCTTAAAAATAGCCCGGAACCATATATTCCGGGTTTTTTATTTTTGATTAATTTTATGATCTGATGAGAACCAAATATTCTAGGAAAAGAAAGGTAAATGTAGTTACTTTCGGATGTTCAAAAAACATTGTTGATAGTGAGGTGTTGATGGGACAGCTCAAAGCAAATAGGTTTGATGTTTCTCATGAGTCAACATCAGAAAATCAGGAAATAGTTATCATCAAAACCTGCGGATTTATTTAAAATGCGAAACAGGAAAGTATAGATGCAATTTTGCAGTTTGCTAACGCAAAGAAGGATGGTGTTATTGAAAAATTATATGTTACAGGTTGTCTGAGTGAGCGGTATAAAACTGAACTTGAAAAAGAAATCCCTGAGGTAGATTCTTATTTTGGTACTCGCGAACTTCCAAGGTTACTTAAAACACTTAAAGCAGATTATAAAAAAGAACTGGTAGGTGAAAGATTTTTGACCACACCATTGCATTATGCATATTTTAAAATTTCTGAAGGTTGTGATCGTCCTTGTTCTTTTTGTGCAATACCGTTGATGAGAGGTGGACATAAAAGTGTTCCTGAAGATGAGTTGGTATTAAGGGCAAAAAAACTTGCTGCATCAGGTACCAAAGAATTGTTGCTGATTGCGCAAGATCTTACATACTATGGAATTGATTTGCATGGTAAAAGAACTTTACCCGATTTGTTAAGGAAGTTGTCGGATGTTGAAGGAATAGAGTGGATCAGGTTGCATTACGCTTTTCCTGGTGGATTTCCATTGGAAGTGCTCGATGTAATTAATGAAAGACAAAATATTTGCAATTATATTGATATGCCTCTTCAACATATTTCAAATAGAATTTTGAAAAGTATGAGAAGGGGTACTACAAAAGAAAAAACAAATCAACTTATTGATAAAATAAGGGACAAAGTACCTGACATCGCTTTAAGAACTACATTAATTTCCGGCTATCCCGGTGAGACGGATGAAGAACATGAGGAAGTGCTTAGCTGGATCGAGAAAGTTAGATTTGACCGGCTAGGAGTATTTACATATTCGCATGAGGAAGATACCCATGCTTTCAATTTAAATGACGATGTTTCTGAAGAAGTTAAGTTAAGTCGTATGTCTCGTATAATGGAGACTCAACAGGGGATTTCACTTGAACTCAATCAGAAAAAA
>JBKCIQ010000022.1:0-1528 GCA_046302135.1 Bacteroidota bacterium
TCTGATGAATTATGTTCCTTTTTGGTGGTGGCAGTTTTTAAGTGATCCTTATTTTCAATATGAACTCAGATGTCGTTATCAGTCATTCAGGTCCAATGTTATAGCAGATAATACACTTTATTCTAAAATTGATTCTATGGCCATTTATTTAAATGAATCTCAGGTTAGAAATTTTATTCGTTGGCCAATATTAGGGCAGGTTATTTATCCCGCTCCTTCACCGGCTGCTGCTGACTACTCAGGCGAAGTACAAATTCTTAAAAACTGGATTAACCAAAGGTTGACATGGTTAGATGGAAATGTGCCCGGGCAATGTGTTGTTGGTGAAAGTTTAACTACTAACAATAATACTTCTGTTGTCGTTTTTCCTAATCCTCTCGAGGGCGATGAGATCAATTTATTAATTAATCAAAAGGACTTCACAACGTTTCAATTTAGAATAAATGATGCTACTGGCAGGGAAATTTTTCCTGAAATGTTTAAAACATCGCTATCAAATAATCATACAACCAAATTAAATTTTAGAGATGTTTCCTCAGGCGTTTATTTTATTTCAGTTCTGTTGGATGAAAATAAATATGTTTATAAGGTCATAAAGCGATAAATATTTTATCTCATTAGGTCGTATATGCATTCTACACCTTCCTTAAAGTATGGATTTTCTATTATGTTTTTGTAGAAACTTTCTTTTGAAGCTTTGGATGATTCAATTTTAAATGGATCGGTTTCGTTAAACCAGCACAATAACTTAACATTTTTCATTTCAAATTGAAGTACTTGAGCCATTTGTTCAATCCATTCTGATTTCGTTTGTCCGTTGCCCTTTTCATTTTTTAATTTTTCCCTGCTTGCGGTTTCACAAATTAATATGGGTTTATCATTAAAATTTTTGTTCAATAGGTAGTAAGTTGCAATGCCTTCCTTTATAAATGATTGCCAGGTTTCTGATTGCCCTGCACCATTGTAGATATCCATTGCTGTGAAATCAACATACTCATCACCCGGATATGCTTCCGCGATTAAATTCCATTTTTCCTGAGGAATTGAAGTGGAATTAGGACACCAAATAAATTTTACATTTTCAACATTTTGCTTTTTAAAAATGGAAACGATGTGTATGAAGGCTTCTCGGAGTTCTTGAGGGTCTTTTTTGTTTTTTGAAATACTCCATGGGTACCAATCGCCATTAAATTCATGTAAGATTCTAAGCAAAATCATTCCATCAGCCGACTTTAATTTAATTGCAAGACCTTCAATAATTCGATCGTATTTACCTTCAATTATTTTTGAAAGGTTGGGTTGATCTATGCTATTATTATCAAATTTGCTTTCTAGTGTTAGCATTGGTAGATAATCTTTGTGGATGATTTCATTAATTTTTTCAATTGCAAAGTAATTTTCTGTTTTGTTATCCTTTTCATTGAAGAATGGAATGAAAAGATGTACTATTCCTAGATGTTTTTTATTTCCGAATTCCTGAAAGCCGTTCTCAAATTCATTTACTGCTTCAGTAAAATTATCCTTATTT
>JBKCIQ010000023.1:0-17553 GCA_046302135.1 Bacteroidota bacterium
CACAAGAATTTCATCGGGGATTGGACTTATGTTGATTATTTTTTCAGAATACCTAATTTTAATCAAAGCTTCTAAAAAGTTAAACGAAAAAAATCTCGTATCTTTTTATCCAATTCTCGATATATTTTTGATATTATTGTACCCTATATTTCACCTCAACAAAAAGATTTTTCAATCTGGTAAATGGATGAATTAAATAAGTCTGATGACCTCAATCCTAAATTTAGCCCCAAGGCCCTATACGATTATGCTTTGATTAGAAGGGCTTTGGATAAAAAAGATGAAAAAGCATATGCGGAATTGATGTCAAGATATAAAGATTCTGTTTATTTCATGCTTTTGAAAATGGTTAGAAATATTGATGATGCGGAGGATATTACCTTAGAAACTTTCGGAAAGGCTTTCAATCGGCTTCATACTTATTCCACGGATTTTGCATTCAGTACCTGGTTGTTTAAAATAGCATCCAATGGGGCGATTGATTTTTTAAGGAAAAAGAAAAATGAGGGTATTTCATATAGCATTGATAATTCATTTGAAAATGATGACGGTGAAGAATCCAGAATTCAAATTAAAGATGGAAAGCTTGATCCTGAGGAGCATTTGATTAAAAAACAAAAAATTGAACATCTTAAAAATATACTTCAGCAACTAAAACCCAGCTACAGAAATTTAATAGAACTACGGTACTTTGAAGAATTGAGTTATGAAGAAATATCAAATAAAACAGGAATGAATATCGGCACAATTAAAATTCAATTATTTAGGTCGCGTGAGTTGCTATTCAATATTCTCAAAAACACGCAAGGCTCTTTATGAAAATTTTGTGAGAGAAAATTTAATTGAAAAATATTTCACTGAATTAAATGAACATCAAAAAAACCAGTTGTATCAATTGGAAGATTTATATTTTGAATGGAACTCAAAGATTAATGTAATTTCAAGAAAAGACATGGACGATTTTTTGGAAAGACATGTTTTACATTCTCTTTCAATTGCGAAAAAATTTACTTTTAAACCTGAAACCAGTATAATGGACTTGGGAACAGGTGGTGGATTTCCCGGAATACCCTTAGCTATTTTTTTTCCTGACACACGGTTTTTACTTACAGATTCAATAGGTAAAAAAATAAAGGTTGTAAATGAAATTGCATCTTCTCTAAACTTGAAAAATGTTGAGGCAATTCATACAAGATCAGAAGATGTTAAAGAAAAATTTGATTTTGTGATTACACGAGCAGTAGCTGAATTCGATTTATTGTATAATTGGACCAAAAAAAAATTCAATAAAGAAAACAAGAATTCTTTTCCAAACGGGCTAATTTGTCTGAAGGGAGGAGATCTACATGAAGAATTGAAAAATTTTTCGGATAAAATTTCAATTTTTCCCATTTCAGATTTTTATTCTGAAAGTTTTTTCGAAACGAAAAAAATTGTTTATCTACCTACTTCTTGAAATTATAGTTTCCCTTTGAATCTGTAGAGAATTCAACTTCCTTCATGTTCGTTATAAATTGATTATAACCGATTTTAATATTCTCCCAAAACCTTAACATCATCTGATTCTCCCTGAATTTATTTTTCATTTCTTCATGTTTTGAATTAACCATTTCATAGGGAAAAATATAAACAGGAATTTTATTTTGCCCGGATGATCGAGCCATGCATGCTAAAACATAAATTTCTTTTATTTTATCATCGGTCAATGGCAAGCAGCCTATAGTTACACAATCTCCATGTATGTAAATTGCTCCTCCGGGATTAACGTTTCCGGATTTAATTTTATCTGATACATTAGGATAATTCAGACCAAGGGATAGATAAAAATTGCTTGCAGGGTTAAAATGATTGATGTAATAAAAACCCTCAGGAACCTGTAAGTCGCCTTCCTTGCGCTTTGGCCCTAACACTCCTGATTTCTCACAGATATCATATGTTTTAAATTTGATGTATTTCGAGTCCCTTGAGTTTTTTACATAAACATCAATTTTCTGTTCATCTTTATATGCAATGAGTATAAGGTTCATATTGTTAATTCCAACTCCCATCTTGTTTAAAGATGTACTCAGATAATTAAATTTTTCGTTAAAGGCATTTTTTACCCTCTTGTTTTTCTTCTGTGTTTTTAGAAAATCATCATCCTTTAAGCCAAAGATTAAAAAAGAGATTATGAGAACCTTAATAAACTTCATATTTATTAAAATTAATTATAAATACTTTGTACAATTATTGAAATTAATAATTATTATAATTGTTGTTTCGTTTTCAAAAGATTTAAACAAAGCAACAAATCTACATTTCCTTTGATCTAAACACTTAATTTTGTTCTCCGGTAATGGAACACACTTTTTTCAACCGAGAATCATCACTAAAATTTCTTCATTTTATTTACTTTTTTGAATTTGATCTTAAATCAATAAAAAAATTATTTTATGCCAAAAAATAACTCTATAAAATCTGTTTTAATTATAGGTTCAGGCCCTATAATTATTGGACAAGCTTGTGAATTTGATTACTCAGGTTCTCAGGCCGCCAGAAGCCTTAAAGAGGAAGGTATAGAAGTTTCTTTGATCAATTCCAATCCTGCCACCATCATGACAGACAAGGTTACTGCTGATCATGTATATCTATGGCCACTGGAAGTGAAATCAATAATTAAAATATTAGAGGAAAGAAAAATTGATGCTGTACTTCCAACCATGGGTGGTCAAACCGCACTAAATCTTGCAATGAAATGTGAAGAACAGGGAATCTGGAAGAAGTATGGAGTTAAAATGATAGGTGTAGATGTTGAAGCCATTAAAGTAACTGAAGATAGAGATTTATTTCGTGAAAGAATGGAATCAATTGGTATTCCAATGGCTCCAAGCAAAATTGCCAAATCATTTTTAGAGGGTAAAGCCATTGCACAAGATTTTGGGTTTCCACTTGTAATCAGACCATCATTTACCTTAGGCGGTAGCGGAGGAAGTGTTGTTTACTCAAAAGATGATTTTGACTCAGCTCTTAACAGAGGTCTTCATACCTCACCTATTCATGAAGTATTAATTGATAAGGCTGTTTTAGGATGGAAAGAATTCGAATTAGAATTACTTCGTGATGCAAATGATAATGTTGCAATTATTTGTTCAATTGAAAATTTTGATCCGATGGGAGTTCATACCGGAGATTCCATTACTGTTGCTCCGGCAATGACGCTGTCAGATAGCACCTATCAAAAAATGCGAACAATGGCAATTGCCATGATGAGATCTATAGGGAATTTTTCAGGAGGTTGTAATGTTCAGTTTGCTGTTTCACCTGATGAAAAGGAGGAGATTATTGCAATTGAAATTAATCCAAGAGTTTCCAGATCTTCTGCCTTGGCTTCTAAAGCCACAGGCTATCCAATCGCAAGAATTGCATCGAAACTGGCAATTGGATATCATTTGGATGAACTCATTAATCAAATTACAAAATCTACCTCTGCATATTTTGAACCTACACTAGATTACGTAATTGTAAAAATTCCGAGGTGGAACTTCGATAAATTTAAGGGTTGCAACCGTGAACTAGGATTTCAGATGAAAAGCGTAGGTGAAGTAATGGGTATTGGAAGGAGTTTTCAGGAAGCACTACAAAAGGCGGCTCAAAGTCTTGAAATAAAACGTAACGGATTGGGTGCTGACGGTAAGGAGAATACCAACCAGCAAGAACTGCTGAAAGGATTGGAACGTCCTAGTTGGAATCGTTTATTCATGATTTATGACGCGATGAAGCTCGGTATTTCAACCAAAACCATTCAGAAAATCACTAGAATAGACCCATGGTTTTTACAACAAATAGAGGAAATGATTGCAATGGAAAATGAAGTTTCAAAATATTCACTCCAGTCCATTCCAAAAGATCTATTGTACGAAGCTAAACAGAAAGGATACGCTGACAGACAGATTGCACATTTATTGAGATGTCTTGAAAGTGAGGTATACGCCAAACGTATCGAGATGGGAATTCAGCGAGTATACAAATTGGTAGATACCTGTGCCGCAGAATTTGAGGCAAAAACACCTTATTACTATTCAACGTTTGAAGATGAAAATGAAAGTAAGCGTTCAGACAGGAAAAAAGTGGTCATTCTAGGAAGTGGTCCAAATCGTATTGGTCAGGGAATTGAATTTGATTACAGTTGCGTACATGGTGTTTTGGCCGCGAAAGAGTGTGGATATGAAACAATCATGATTAATTGCAATCCTGAAACTGTTTCAACAGATTTTTCTACCGCAGATAAATTATATTTCGAACCGGTCTTCTGGGAACACATTTACGATATAATTCAACTTGAAAAACCTGAAGGCGTGATTGTTCAATTGGGAGGACAAACTGCTCTAAAGCTTGCAGAAAAACTGGATAGGTATGGTATAAAAATAATCGGTACAGATTTTAAATCTCTTGATTTAGCTGAAGACCGTGGAAGTTTTTCAAACTTATTGAAGGAGAACAATATTCCTTATCCAAAATTTGGCGTCATTGAAGACGCGGAGCAGGCCGTACAAATGAGCAGAGAATTAGGATTTCCATTATTGGTAAGACCAAGTTATGTTCTTGGCGGACAAAGTATGAAGATTGTAATTAACGAAGAAGAATTGGAACAGCATGTTGTTAAACTTTTGAATGATATTCCTGGCAATAAAGTTTTAGTTGATCATTTTCTGGCAGGAGCAATTGAGGCGGAGGCTGATGCCATTTGCGATGGAGAAAATGTTTACATCATTGGCATTATGGAACATATAGAACCGGCCGGTATTCACAGCGGGGATAGTTACGCTGTGCTTCCACCTTTCGATCTAAGCGAGAAAGTAATGCAACAAATTGAAGCTCATACAAAAAAAATTGCTGTAGCATTAAAAACTGTAGGTTTAATCAATATTCAGTTTGCAGTTAAGGATGAGGTAGTTTACATAATCGAAGCAAACCCAAGAGCATCAAGAACAGTTCCTTTTATTGCAAAAGCATATGATGAACCGTATGTGAATTATGCAACAAAAGTGATGTTACGGGAAAAAAAAGTAAGTGATTTTAATTTCAAGCCTAGAAAGAATGGCTATGCAATAAAAATTCCTGTCTTCTCTTACGAAAAGTTTCCTGAAATACAAAAAGAACTTGGGCCTGAAATGAAGTCCACCGGTGAAGCCATTTACTTCATTGAAGATTTGTACGATGAATATTTTCTTCAGGTTTACAGCGAAAGGAATTTGTATTTAAGTAAATAAATTCAGAATAATATTCTGAATTGGGGCACAATAAACAAACCCAACTGATAATCTGTTTTAATTTGTCCTGAGTTAACATCAAAAGTTTGCTGAAAAATATTCTTATGGTCAGTAACATTTTGAAAATCGACATTCCATTCTAAAGTTGAATGTTTTAAGTTCAGTCGATATGAAGGTTTAATATCAATTCTGAAATACTCAGAAAATCTGGGTTCATAAGCGTTAGCTGTTTGATATTGCTCCTCACCTGTAATTATAGAAGCCTGTAGGTTTATTGGAATATACCTCTTACCTCCAGCTGTAGTAATTTTAAAATCTAATGAGATCACATGTTTGCCATTTTTAATCCTGAATTCTTTTCCTCCAAGTAAATTCAAAACATAGTTACCATTAAATGCGGTATTTCTCCAAATCCCATCACTTCCTCTGTAACGACTTTCAAAAACAGATGCAGTAAACAAATAATAATATCCTTTACTTAAAAATTTTTCAAGTGTCAGCTCCAGACCATAATTCTTTCCAATACCATTATTGATTAAGCTATCTACATTTGGAGAATTAAAATCTGCTCCAAGATTAAGAGCCGAAAAATAACTTGAGTTTGATTTTACGGGAACATCATAAAGATATTGATAATATATTTCAGATTTAATTCTTGAATTAGGCCCGAAATTCCAATCATATGCGATAACTGATTGTAAACTACGTGTAAAATTCAAGGCAGTATTTGTTTTTATTGTTGTTCCATCTTCAAATCTCACAGTTGAGAAATACAAATACAGTGGCTGCATTTGAGAATGAAGACCAAATCCTCCACTAATTGACTGTTTTTTAGAAAAATTCCATTTCAATCCTAATCTTGGCTCTGCCGCCCATGAACGATTGAATGTTAGATATTGAGCATGTAATCCTGCATTAACGAGTAAATCATTTGTAAAATGATGCTGCCATGTAAAATAACCCTGAATTAATTGTGTACTACCTTTAAAATCTCTAATTGTATAAAAACCCTGTCCTCTATCAATGCTATCAATAAGTAACGAATTAAAATTCTCAGCAAAGACTCCGGTATTGATGTTATCTTTTGAAGAAAATTTTTTATGATAGGTAAAGTTTAAAGTGATTTTTTTATTTGATGACCGATTTCTGTAAAAAGCTGTTATTTTATCCGGGTTAAAGGAGGTATCAACTTTATCAACTTTTATTTCATTTGATTGATAAGTGGCCGCAATATTAAATTTGGTATAAGAACTTTTATCAATAAGATAAGTATGTGATATTCCTGTTGCACCCATGTCACTTGTAAACCATCTGTCCTGTCCATTGTACCCATAAAGATTTTCTGATTTATCCAGATCCTTCTGCAACAAGGATACATAACTTAATCCACCAAGTCCATAGATTTGAAATTTTCCAAATTTTTTAGTCGGAATAACTGCATTAAAAGTTAAATCCTGATATTGAGGCACTGCGGCACCTGCTCCGTAATTCACCCCAAGATATCTGAAAATTTGTAGAGTAGAATATCTGTAATTGAATAGAAATGATGCATTTTTATTTTTCTTGGAGAATGGTCCTTCAGCACCAAATTCAAACCCATTGAAACCTACCTGGCCTAAGAATTCATATTTCTCATTGTTCCCTGCTCGCATTTTTAAATCAAAAACACCTGCGGTAACGTTACCATATTCTGCAGGGAATGCACCTGATAAAAAATCAGAGTTATCCAAGGCGTTTGAATTTAATATGGATATTGGTCCGCCCGTACTCCCTAATGAACCGAAGTGACTTGGGTTGGGAATGTCAACACCATTCAATCGCCATAGAACACCCAATGGGGAATTTCCTCGAACAATTATATCATTTCTTGAATCATTGGCACCACTGACTCCAGCAAAATTAGCCGCCATTCTTGCAGGATCATTTCTAGAACCGGCATAACGCTGAGCATCCTCAATTGAGAACTGACGAGCACTAACAGTTGTTGTTTTATTATTAGTTTTGGTTTTATCATTCTCAGCCGAAACAATTATTTCATTCATTTCATTTATAGATTCCTCAAGCTCAATAACCATTACCAATTGCTTTCCGGATGTGAGATCTATATTCAAATTTTTTTCATTATATCCAGAATATAAAACCTTCACTTTACTTCTTCCTACAGGAAGTCCTGTCAATTGAAACTTTCCGGCTTCATCTGTTGATGTGTGAAGATTTTTATCAACGATTACCACAACAGCATTAAATAATGGACTCTGAGTTTGCTTATCAATTACTGTTCCTCTAAAGGTTTGAATGAGTTCCTGGGATGAAACTTCGTTAGATAAAATTCCAAAAAGCACGAGTACGATTAAAAATCGCATCTTAAAAATTGTCATTGGTAAATTTACGAAGTAATTTTATCAGGAAACAAATAAAGTAGGAATCTAAATTCTAGCCTTCGAGTGCCCACCAAACGGATTAGGACTAACAAATCTTATTACCAACTCTATTCCTCCCCTTCCCTGGGTTGCAAGGGTAAGAGAACTAAGATTCAAGTCATAAGAAAAACCAAATGATAACTGACTGTAATCTACCATTGCTTTAAATACCATTGCGTCACCTAAACGATAAAATCCACCCAATGCAATTGCCGAACCTTTTTTAATACCAGTATAGACTGATTTGTCATTAAGTGAATATCTGAAATAAGTCCCAAACAAAATCTCCTTGTGCGAACCCTGAAGCATTAGATAAACACCAGGACTAATAGATAGTTTTGAATTATTAAGGCCCTTTTGCATATTCGCAAAAAACACATGTTTAACATACAATCTTTCAGTATTTAAATCATAAAATGAAAATTTTGGCCTATTGATGTGATTGATAGAATATCCAATGTTTGCATGAAAGTGATCGTTTGCAGTCATATAATGTTCACTGCTTTTATAAGTGTAAACAAGACCTGCATTAATATCAAAAAAAGTATTTTGATTGTAGGATGAAAGTGGTTCACCGGTTGGCAACGCACTGTTAAATCCATTTCCATCATATTGCATCCCCCATCTTAATGAATTGAAATCTAAAGTTCTTTGACCAAAAGAAGGCTGAACACAGAGACCCAACAATTGTTTTTGATCCAATTTAACATGATATCCAAAACTTAAACCTACATTATTGCTTGTAAATCTACTGTCTCCTGCCTTATCAGAAAAAAAATTTATTCCGCCAACCATAAATCCTTTTTCACTTTTTTCTGAAAATCGTTGATCATAACCAGCATAAATTGTGGTGAACTGAGCATCGGCACTCTTCCATTGATTTCTGTATACAAGATTGGCTTGATTAGAATAGTTTGCTCCTGCTAGTGCAGGATTCAATGCTAAAGGAGCAAAAGGCAACTGAGAAAAATGAATATCCTGAGCATTTACCTTAATAATAAATAAAAACAGAAATAAAACCGAAAAATATTTGCAACTATTTAAATTCATTCAATTCTCATTTAATTAAGGTAACATTACCCTTAAGTTCTTTTTGTTCGCCGCTTTTAAATGTTGCATTTAAAATATACGCAAACACCCCAGGGTTTAATTTTTTTCCTTTATGAACTCCATCCCAACAAAATTGTGGGTTAGATGTTTCAAATATTTTTTCACCCCAACGATCAAAAATGATTAATTGCATTGTTTCAATACATTGGGCTCCATAAATACAAAGTTCATCATTGGCCTGATCTCCATTTGGTGAAAAAGCATTAGGGATGTAAAGGGTACCACAATCTATTTCAATAACATTAATATTTACACAAGATGAGTCTTGACAACCCTCCAAACTTGTTCCAATAGTGCAATAGGTTGTTAATCCACCAGCGGAGGTATTAACGTTTAACGTTTGTCCCGAAATCCCCCCCGGATACCAAACATAACTGCTCGCTCCATTGGCTGTAAGAACAATGCTTTCGCCGGAATTAACTGTATTACTCAAGTTTGATGAAGTAATAGATATTTGAGGCGTTGCACTAACTAAAACATTAACTGTTGCTGTGGCAAAGCAACCGCTCGCATCTGTAACTAATACAGAATATGTTCCTGACATATTAATCAAGGCAGGAAATATTTGTGGGTTTTGAATTGAAGATGTAAATCCTGATGGTCCGGACCAAGAATAGTTTACACCACCCGACGCATTAAGATTAATTGATCCACCCTCACAAAAAGGTCCGGTTGCAACTGCATTAACGTTAGGTAGATTCTGACTGTTTACCAATACTGTTTGAGTTATGCTACAACTATTTTGATCTGTAACAACAACAGTATATGTTCCGGGCGATAAATTATTGATTGTTGAAGTATTTTGTCCGCCTGGAGACCATAAATACACATAAGTACCGGTACCGCCGATTACGGAAACACTTGCAGAACCATCAGATTGTCCGCAACTCGAATTAACACTTGAAGTATTAATGACTATCGAATCTGGCTCCGTAATGGTAACGGTTGTAGTAGCTGTACATGAATTTGATGTTATTATACAAGTGTATGTCCCTGACGATAAATTATTCGCAGTAGATGAGTTTCCACCAAATGGGCTCCATGCATAATTAATTGCGCCAAATGCTCCGGTTAAATTTACAGTGGCGCTACCATCGTTACCGCCGTTACATGAAACATTAGTTTGACTGGATATTGTTGCTGACAAGGCGCAAGAATTACATTGAGGTAATGAAGCAAAATTTGGTATATAGGCACTGTCTCCATTATTATTAATAACATACATTGGATACGAACCACTTCCGGGGTTTATGGTTGTTCCGGTCGCGAAGTTGGTCCATGAAGTAACAGAAACCGAGCAACCAGGAGGAAAATTACAACCGAAAATACATGCAGAACAATTTTGAGAAGTTGTCTGTTGATACCAACTATAAGTTCCGGTTCCATTAACAGTAATATCTCCGTTCAATTCTGCACAAACATTAAGTGTTTGACATCCTAATACAGTGATTTGAATTGACTCACTACCGCAAGGCAAAGTGTAAGTTACCGTATGTGTACCAACCCCGGCCAATGTAGGATTGAATGTTCCACTCGAAGAGTTTGTAATTCCTGGGCCGGACCAAACACCTCCTGAGGATGACGCAAGAAGGTTAATAGCGGGGTCATTTTGACAGAAAGATGAGGGAGTGCAAATGGATGTATTACAACATGTAAATGCTATTGGATTACATGCTGAAGCAGCAATAACCTGGACGTATCCTGCACGTGACCCGGTAGTAGAAGAATTACCGGTTGATCCACAAACAACTATATCACCGGATGATAATACATGCAAGTCATAAACATTGAAAGATGTTGTATAGGTTGCAAGAACTGAAAGGTTTGAATTAAATTTTATTACCTGGTTTTTTGATCCTACATATATATTCCCGCACTGATCTACGTCTATTCCACTGTTTGAAACAGTATTTCCGCCTAAAAAAACATTATTGAATCCTCCTCCGGGAATTGTTGCATTTGCAATAACCGAAAGTGTTTGTAACGATCTCTTTTGAATCTGATTGCCTCTGTTTAAATATAAAAATGCAGAATCTGAACGCAAAGCCATTATGCCCGAATTGTCAAAACGATAATCCTCGCATTTATAACCTAGATCAATTCCATTATTAATCTTAAATGAACCGGAGGATCCTGAAGGACACAATAAAAAATTCTGGTTGGTATAACCAATTGTGTCCTGTGTAAGGTAATAATATCTTCCATTAGGGCATGAGGTAAGAGATCTGATTTCCTGTGTATTTGGAGGAATTGATGTGGTAGGTCCTTTTGCAACTTTTTGAGTTGAAAGAATACTCCCACTATTTACATCGATTTCGAAAATTGCGGCTTCTAAAACTGGCGGTAACCCAAATGCTCCACTTGTTCCGCCTACAATTAGCTTTGTTTGGTCGCAATTGAAGGCAATATTCCAGTACTCATCTGAATTACCAATTGAACCTCCGCCACCATTATTGTTCCAAACTAAGGTACCGGCAGAATTTATTTTTTGCATACCTGAAACAGAACCACGTGTTACATATGAATTTCCGGCGTTATCCGTTGCAAATGTTCCCAGCCAGCAATTAGATGTGTCGTATGGCGTATTGTATGTCCATTGCAATACACCTGCAACATTATATTTTTTTATTTGCATTTGGCTATTTGCAGATTGTGACATACCCCCTCCTAAAGCATAAACATTTCCTGAACCATCCTTTTCACATTCCCAAACACAATTCCATGTTGTTGTTCCAAAGGTTGGTAATTGAACCCATGGGTCAATTATAATTATTTTTGAATGATCATAATTATCTAATTTAAACTTGATTTTATTTCCTTCTTTATAAAAATTGGATTTGATCTGATTGCCTGAACCAAAACTGTAAAATGAAACTGGAGCATGCTCAATAATTTCTCCAAACTTTGTTTTTATATGAATTGAGCCATCCTTTTTTATTTTTGGCTCTCGTGAATACTCCATTTCAACAACACTTAAATCTGCACCGGGATGAATGATTAAATTATATTTTATTCCATTAACAGAGTGAAAAATATACTCTGCGTCAATGCCGGGATAAAGATTTTCATAAACAATTTTCCTGTAACCACTCACGAAATTTACATTTATCAATTTTTCATCTTTGATGAACGAATATGAATTATAGTCTGAATTTTTATCAATTCCTCGTATGATTGAATTAGGGTTTGCATTTAGCCATTTAACACTAACAATATCTGATTCAAATTCTATTTTTTTTTCTTTTAACTCATGCTTTTTGTAATCTTCAAAAGATTTTAAATTTATATTTTCTTTTTTTTCATTTATTTCGTCTTTATCTTTCCAATGTTTTAAAAAAGTATAAACTAAAGCTGACTTTTTGAAGAAAACCGAACTCTGTTCATCTCCACCTCTAAAAAAAATTTCTTCATTATCACTATCTAATTTGAATTGTCCTTTGTTTTCTATGAAAATTTTAGTTGCCTTTGATTCATTCAGCCATCCGTTACCGGAAGAGTATTGTCCGAATAGTAAATTAACAATTAAAAGAAAAAATGATATTACAGACATATAAATTCTAACACCGTAATTATTATTGAAAAAATTTAAATTCATCTTACAAATCTATTATATAAATTCTCATACATAGGCAGAATATATTCAATATCATACGATAAAGCTTGTTGTCGCGCATTTTTTCTCATCTCTGAATGTAGAGCTTCATCGCTTAAAATTCTGAAAGCATTTGCAGACATATTTTCAACATCACCTACAGAACTTAAATATCCGGTTTTACCTTGAATGTTAACTTCGGGTATACCTCCTGAATTAGTAGAAATAACAGGAACCCCCATTGCCATAGCTTCTAAAGCAGCAAGTCCAAAACTCTCTGTTTCTGATGGGAGAATAAACAAATCTCCTATATTAAGAATTTCTTTAGGGTCATTAATTTTTCCTAATGAAATAATATCGTTACACGTTTGTAGTTCTCTGCATAAATGCTCAATATTTGCTCTTTCGGGACCATCTCCAACCAAAATTAATTTACTTGGAATCCGTTTTCTAACCTTATCAAATATTCTAAGAACATCATCAACTCTTTTAACTTTTCTGAAATTACTAATATGTAAAAGAATTTTTTCTCCATTAGGAGCAAATTGTAATCTTTGTGCCTTATTAGCCACAAAACGAAATTCATCTCCGTTTATAAAATTTGGTATGACCTGTATTTCCTTGGCAATCCTAAAAATTTCACGGGTATCATTTTTTAAACTTTCAGAAACCGCGGTAACTGCACTGCTCCTGTTTAATGAATGTCTAATTACAGGACCAAAGGAAGGATCTTTTCCAACCAAGGTAATATCTGTTCCATGTAGGGTGGTTATATACGGTATATCAATTCCTTCTTCTTCGAGAATATTTTTTGCCATCAAAGCTGAAGATGCGTGTGGAATTGCATAATGAACATGTAATAAATCCAACTGTTCATACTTTACTACATCAACCAATTTACTCGCAAGTGCAGATTCATAGGGTTGATATTCAAAAAGAGGATAATTCATGAAACTAACCTCGTGGTAATAAATATTGGCAGAATATTCACCCACCCCTAGTCTGAATGGTTGACTATATGTTATAAAATGTACTGAATGTCCTTTTTTCGCAAGGGCTTTTCCGAGTTCCGTTGCTACAACCCCACTTCCACCAAAAGTTGGATAACAAACAATTCCTATTTTCATGAACTCAAATTTAATGATTAAATGTGTTTTTCAGAGCTGAAGAAGAAATAATTAAAATCAAACATCAGAATAATTAATGAATCAAACTCGCACTTAAATTTATTATCTTTGGTTTGATTTTTTTAAAATGAATTATCTTGAAAAATACGAAGCAGTTATTGGTCTTGAGGTCCACATTCAGCTTCTCACCAAAAGTAAAATGTACAGTTCTGATTCTGCTGAATATGGAGGTTTACCCAACACTCATATAAGTGTAATTTCACTTGGACATCCTGGAACTCTTCCTAAAGTGAATAAGGAGGCGCTTGAATTTGCAGTTAAACTTGGTTTAGCAACTAATTCCAAAATTACCCGTAACAATATTTTTGCAAGGAAAAATTATTTCTATGCTGATCTTCCGAAGGGATACCAAATCACTCAGGATAAAACACCAATTTGTACCGGAGGTCACATTACAATTAGAATGCAGGATAAATCCGAAAAGAAAATTGGGCTAATTAGAATTCATATGGAGGAAGATGCCGGAAAAAGTTTACATGATCAGGACCCACTTGACACCTTGGTAGACCTTAACCGAGCCGGCGTACCGCTGTTAGAAATAGTTTCAGAACCTGAAATTAAAAATGGTGAAGAAGCATATTCATACCTATATGAAGTTAGAAAATTGGTAAAATACCTTGAAATTTGTGATGGGAACATGGAGGAGGGGTCTTTGCGATGTGACGCGAATATTTCTGTTCGGCTCAAAGGCGCAAAAGAATTCGGTAAAAAAGTCGAAGTTAAAAACATGAACTCCTTCCGAAATGTTCAACGTGCCATAGATTTTGAAATAAACAGGCAAATTGAATTGATTGAAAATGGTGAACCGGTAACGGTAGAAACAAGAGGATTCGACGCAGTAAAAGGAACCACATTTTCACAACGATTGAAAGAAGAAGCTAACGACTACCGCTATTTTCCTGAACCTGATTTACCCCCTATTGTAGTTTCTGAAGAATATATATCAAAGATTAAAAGCATCCTTCCTGAACTTCCAAATGATCTATTTAAAAGATTCATGGAAGAATTTAAATTAAGTGAATACGATGCGTCAATTTTGATTGATTCAAAAGAAATAGCAAAATATTTTTGTGATGTTATTCAGCATACAGGTAATTTCAAATCTGCAGCTAATTGGGTAATGGGGGATGTTAAATCCTTTCTAAATGACAATGCACTACACATTTCTTCATTTCCCGTATCACCTGAAAATCTTGCCTCATTAATTAAATTAATTGACGAAGATAAAATAAGTAATTCCATTGCTTCACAAAAAGTTTTTCCATCAATGTTAATTCAGCCAAACAAAAATCCATTCGAAATAGCAACTGAATTAAACGTTATACTTGTTAGGGATGATAATGCACTCCTTAACACCATTAAGGAGGTTATAGAAAAATATCCGGAAAAGGTGACTGAATATAAAGCCGGTAAAACTTCTTTGGTTGGAATGTTCATGGGCGAAGTAATGAAAAAAACAGGAGGAAAAGCCGATCCTAAAATTGCAAGCAAACTCGTAAAAGAAACATTAGATAGTTTATAATTATGAAAAAAATTCTGGTGTTATCAGCACTGATTATTTTATCACTAAGCTCTTGCAAAAATAGCTCAGGAAAAGAAGAAAATTCGACAGAAAATAATCTAAAACAAAACATTGAATTATCAGGAACACTCGTAAATTCTTCAGGAGAAACTCTTCAATTGTTTTATAGTCCATCAAGCGGACAACAACTGATTGACTCTGCCAAATTGGACGAAAAAGGAAATTTCACATTCCAAAACCTTCACATACCTCATACCGGATTCTATACTTTAAAAATATCGGACCAATTATTTTGTCCGATGATACTGGACTCAAATCAAAAAATAACCGTTTCAGGTGACGCAAAAAATCTTGGTAATAATCATACTATTTCAGGATCTGATGAAAATAATTTATTCAAGGAAATCAATAGTAAAATAATAAAATATAAACGATCAATTGATTCTCTAGGTTCAGACTTTCAGGCGAAAATGGGACCAAACAATATGAATAAGACAGGTTTTGAAGACTTAAGTAAAAAGTATGAAGGTATCTATAATACATTCACGGAGAAATTTTATATTCAAATGAAGGATGTTATGAAACAAAATCCTAATTCTTTTGCTTCTGTTGCTGCGGCTGTTCAACTTGATCCAACAAAATTTTCCGAGGAATGCTCTCAGCTTCATGAAAGTTTATCCAAAAAATATCCAGGAAATCCTACTCTCAATTCATACTATAATTATATAAAAAAATATTCATTACTTTCTAAAGGTTCATTAGCTCCAGAAATTAATCTTCAAAACCCTAATTCAAAAAGCATTTCATTATCTTCATTGAAAGGGAAATATGTTTTAATAGATTTTTGGGCAAGTTGGTGTAAACCATGCATCAAAGATATGCCTGATGTTAAAAAACTTTACTCAAAATACAAAGGAAAAGGATTTGAAATTTTGGGTGTTTCTCTAGATGAAAATAAGGATGCATGGATAGACGCAATTTCAGAATATGAGTTGCCGTGGCTTCATGTTAGTGATTTAGGCGGATGGAACTCAAGCGCCGCAAAAACATATGAGGTGAATTCAATTCCGTTTACAGTATTAATTGATCCTGATGGAAAAATAATTGAAAAAGGTTTACGTGGCACTGCTTTAGATGAAAAACTAAATGAAATTTTCACAAAAAAATGATTTCTACCGGGTTAAAAATCCTTGTTTCAATTTTTTTATTAATATTCACGGAGGTTTGTCGTGGACAAAAATTGTATTTCCAGCAGCAGGTAAATTACAAAATTGATGTTGAATTAAATGATAAATCCCACATACTAAATGCTTTTATAAATATTGAATATATTAATAATTCACCTGACACTTTAAAATACATCTATTTTCACTTTTGGCCAAATGCGTATAAGAATAACAAAACAGCACTCGCCAAACAACTCAGAGAAAACGGCGAACTTAAAATGGAATTTTTAAAACCGTCTGATTCCGGTTGGATTGATAGTTTAAACTTCGAAACGAATGGAATTAAATTGAAATTAGAATACGACAAAAAAAACATTGATATCGCCAAATTAATCCTTGATAAACCACTACCACCAACTCAAAAAATTACTCTCTCTACACCCTTCAGAGTTAAATTACCCAGTGCAAGAATAAGCAGATTGGGACATATAGGTCAGGCGTATGCCATTACACAATGGTATCCAAAACCTGCGGTTTATGACAATAAAGGCTGGCATCCTATTCCATATTTAGATCAGGGAGAATTCTATAGTGAGTATGGTAATTTTGAGGTAGAAATAACTTTACCTGAAAATTATGTTGTTGGCGCTACAGGAGATATGGTTGAAAATCAGAATGAATTAAGTTGGCTGGAATTAAAAATAAATCAAACCAAATCAAAAATTCAAAAACGAGAAGAATTAAAAAAACTAATCGAAAAGGATAAATCTATTTTAATAGATACTTTATTTTTTCCTAAATCCTCATCCATCAAAAAAACTCTTGTTTTTAAACAACAAAACGTACATGATTTCGCCTGGTTCGCAGATAAACGATTCAATGTAATTAAAGACGAAGTGGAATTACCCCACACAAAGAATACAGTTACCTGTTGGTCGTTGTTTACAGATAACAATTTTGATCTTTGGTTGAATAGTCCGGAATATTTAAAAGATGCTACTTATTATTATTCGTTGTGGAACGGAGACTATCCATACAAACAAGTTACTGCTGTTGATGGTACGATAAGCGCAGGTGGAGGAATGGAATATCCGAATATAACTATTATTGGCGAAACCGAAAATGAAGCCGCTCTTGAGAATGTAATCATGCACGAAGTTGGACATAACTGGTTTTATGGTATTTTAGGTAGTAACGAAAGGAATCATGCTTGGATGGACGAAGGTATTAACTCATTTAATGAATTAAGATACACCAGAACTAAATATCCACAAGGTAAATTTGGTGAACAATTTGGAATTAGTACA
>JBKCIQ010000024.1:0-22638 GCA_046302135.1 Bacteroidota bacterium
TTGACACTAAGTTTTGTTTAATAATTTTAAAAGGGTTTATTTTCAGCTTAGTCACAGCGAATGCGCAAAATTTATGTGATAGCTTGCAAAATGCACTCTCAGGAAATAAAATCAACGATGAAAAAATTTATGAAATAAAATTATCACTTTCAGAGAATTGCTTTAATAACAACATCAATAAGCAAATCAGTTTTTTAACTGAGGCAGTAGAGATTGGACAAAAATTAAAAAAATCATCGCTAGAGGGTAAGGCACTCTACAAACTGGCCGATTGTTACCTGAGAAATGGTAGTATTGCTTCGGCCTACTCGTTAGCAGAAAAAGCACTTGAGGTTTCTAGAAGAGACAAAATTAATTTTGAGCTACAGGTATTAACCACTAAGCTTTTATCCTCAATCGTTTACGAACAGGGGGATGTTTCGAGGGCATTCCAATTATTGAATGAAGCGATTAAAATTACTGATGAAAAAAAATTAAGTGAACTTTCTTCTGAATGTAGATTGCTTTACGGAAATATTTATACAGGCATAGGAAAATTCAATGAGGCTGAATTAAAATACAGAGAGGCTTTAAATTTTCTTAGCCCAAATGAAGAAAAAATAAGTTCAATTTTGTATTCAAATTTGGGAACCCTTTATATAAATATGAGGAATTTTAATTCAGCTAACATTTGCTTTGAAAAGGCCCTTGAATTGAAAAGAAAAAACAAAGACCTTAAAGGAGAGTTTTTGGTAATGTACCAGATGGCTATGCTTGCCTCAGCAAACAACAATTCTGAAAAATCTATAAAATTGCTTAATCAATGTTTGATTTTATCCAAAGAATTGAATGATAAAATTCTTATAGGAAGTACTCATAAAGGTTTATCCGCGGTTTATAATAAAAATGGGAATTATGAAGAATCTTCAATACAAATAGAGAAAGCAATTTTGAATTTCAGAATATCTGGAGAACGAAATGAGCTTTTGGAAACTTATAATGCGGCTTCAGACATATACCAAAAATTAGGAAAAAAAGAAACAGCAGAAATTTACAAAAACGAATTCAATGCACTTAATGACTCGATAAAAAAACATTTGAATTCAAATATCAAAACCACGCTTCAAGAAAATAATACCCAATCAAAAACTGAACAAAAAGACTCAGAAAATAAGCCTTATTACTACCTGATAATACCGATTATCGCAGGCCTATTAATTCTAATTTTTATTTGGTTGAGGAAAGGTAAAAAATAAATATTCCAATTATTACACCAATTTAGTGTTTCTGCAATTTGATTTTTTTAACAGGTTACCTTTTTTATTAGGCTGTATAAATCTTTGATGAAGAATAAAGCCAGAACATTTAAATCAAAGTTTAAATTCTTTTTGTATGGAATATTTTCGTTCTTACTAATAATAAGTTTATGGTATATGTGCGCATTGATTTTTCCTAAAATAAAGTTGAACAAAGAAAGAAAATCACCTGAAAAAGGAATCACCGTTTATGTTAAGTCAAATGGATTTCACACAGATATTATTGTGCCTGTAACATCTGAGGTAATAGATTGGAAAAGTGAATTTCCTATACAAAGTTTCCCAAATCTAAATAACAATCCAGCATACCTTACATTTGGATGGGGCGACAGAGGCTTCTATAAAGAGACAAAAAACACTGCTTCAGACCTAAAATTATTTACACTTTTTAAAACAATTTTTGGAATGGGTACATCTGTAATGCACCTATCATATAACAATTATGAGCCTTCTTGTGGAGAGAGCTGTAAAAAAGTCTTGTTGAGCAACGCTGAATATCAAAAGCTTGTTACTTTTTTGAAATCTTCCTTTGACTGCAAAGAGCGCAAATATATAATAGCTGAAGAATTACAATACGGAAACAATCATAATTTCTATTTGGCAAAAGGAAAATATAGTCTTTTCAAAACTTGTAACGTATGGACGGGAGAGGCACTTGCATTTACCGGAGTTAAAATTGGGATTTGGACACCACTTGAAAGCGGAATCATTAAAGAATTGGAGTAGCATCAATTAAAAAAATCCTAAAAGTCCCGGGTAACAGGAAATAATTAAATTAATTGTTTGATGGCCCTTATTTAATTTTAGTTATTAAATAACCCTTATTATTTTTTTCAAAAACAAGCGTATTAGAACCCCATCTTACGGCATTTTCAATATAATTTTTCTTACGCTCAATGTTTTTTTTCTGTGTTTCGTCATACTCTTGTACATATTCTGTAACATCACATTGTATTATTTGAGATATGTTACCGTCCCAACTCTTAAATTTTTCCTTTAAATATTTTTTGATTTTATTATTTTTCTCAAAAAACAACGGATTACCCAGCCCAACGAGTTTTGAAAGCGATACGGCATCTTCAATTTTAATTGCTCCAAGCACACCCTTAATAAATGGATCCAAATTATTTTTGTCAGCTTTGGAAACATACGTTTCAAACAAGCTGTTTAGGTCTCCTTTTATTAACTTGTAGGTGTAGTCACAACCATTGGCATGAATAGTTACGCAAGAAATATTCTTCATCACCGGGATATCAATTATAGTTTTACCGTCTTTAATGATCTTTTTACAATTGGCAACTTTTCTTATTTTGTAAGACTCAGGAGAAGGATTTTTATCTTGATTATAGCCTACGTTAAAATAATCACCTGAAACTTCTGTAACAGATAAGATTTTGGCAGGGCCCTCTAATGTAAATCTGAAGAATGTGTCTGCGAAAACAGTTCCCATTTTCGGAGAAAAATCTATGAATTTAGCTTCTTCACTTTCAGGATAAACATGAGTTGTGTTAAAATAAAATTCCGGCTTAATGGGGTCACTTATAAGTTGATCTGAAGGATGGTCAGGAAGGTGTGAATAAACCATTAATTCAGGGTTAACGTTCAGCCACATGTCGCCACCACCATCTGCCCATGTCACATCATAAATTTCTTCCTTTCCATCAATCGTTACTATGTTCCATGCATGATAGCCACCTAATTTGTCAGCATAATATTTTGAGTTTTTCGCATACCCAAAAACATTTCTGCATTTAATACCTGCGTATTCACAAAGTTTAGTGAAAACATTTGAATAGCCGGCACAGACTGCAACTCTGTCTCTTCCAGCTAATATTTTCTCAACATCTTTCTGATCATATGCAAATTTACCTGTATCTGGAGCATGACCATATTCAATTGAGTTTTTAATAAATGAGATAATTTCCATAACCTTCTCACGATCTGATTTCTTATTCTTTGTGATAAAATTCACCAATTCTCTTAAATTAATCTTTTCAGGTGCCTCCGGATTTTTTATAATCTTATTACTTAGTAAACTTAAATAAAAAGGTTTTCTGAAATCATAAAGCAATCTCTTTCCTAGTAAGGGTTTATTAGGGGTAAAAAATGCCGAAAATTTTGAAGTGTAAAGACCTTTCTTAGACTTCAAATAATACTCCTCCCTGAAATTTTTAAATTTATTGGTATCGCTTTCGTTTTTATAGAGTTTTAATTTCCCCTTTGCGTAACTATAAGTTCCCGTTGTTCTTAGAATCAGGTAATAAAAATTATCATAGTTATAATCAATATATTCATAACTTAAATCATCGTAAAGTTTAAGCACTTCACAACTTCCAAACCCATAGTGTTTGGCAAATGCAGTTAGGAGTTTGGCAGTCGGCATTTTCCATTTAGTTGTATCATTTTTGTCCTGAGCAAAATAGAACCACGGACTTAAAATTGCTATTAACAGCAATGCTACTTTTAACTTGAATGTCCTCATATCATTAATTTTTAAAAAATACTGAATCTTAATTCACAAAGCATTTTAAAAAAAGACCCGAAAGAATTAACGTTGAAAAAATTAAAAGTTACAAAAGTCAATATCAAGGACGTGATTTTACAGCTACAATAACATTCTTTTTTTTATTATGAAAAGTAGGGTGGCGACTTTGGAAAAAAATTAACTAGAAAATCGGAATGTTTGTACTTGTGCTGAATAGCAAAAATTGTAATTTATTGAAATTAAAAAAGTCCTTATATTTTTGAATATGCAAACATTTATCTCATTTAATCAATCAACTTTTTTAACTTCTTCAAATTGAATTACATCATTACCCGATTTGTTTCTTTTAAACATACCCGGTGTATAACATTGTCCTGATGCACATCCTCCTAAATTAAAAACAGGTAGAACAGTTAAAACAATTCCAACTAAAGTCATGATAGTATCTTTTTCAAAAAATGACTGTACCAGAATTATTAATCCTAGTAACAAGCGAACAATTCGCATGAAGTTCCAGTTCTTTAAAATCTGATTCATATACTAATTTTTGTAAATGTAAATGATAAAAATCTGATTAAACGTAACAATTGTTACATTAATTGAAATCGTAGAAAGTATTAAAATGCTACATCACCCTAATTTTAATTCCATTTTTAAGAACTTTCTTTTTTTTGGCAGCGGGATTTAGTTCGTAAATTCTAGCTAAGGAAATGTTATACTTTGTAGCAATACTGTTAAACGTATCACCGGTTTTTACTCTATGGTATTTTTTTACTCCAATTTCTGATTTTTTCTGAACAGATTTCTTTTTGATTGGATGAAGATTTTCTTTCTCAATTTCAGAGGTAATTTCTTTTTCTTCATCAAGGTTATTTTTTAATGCCGAAGTATCAGCTTTGCCTTTCTTTTCAGGCAAATGATTTAAACTAACAGATATAAATCCATGAGGTATTTCATGAAGATTGTTATTTATTAAATACTGTAACAACTCAAAAGGATAGTCCGTCTGAATGACTTTAGCATCATGGTTCACAAACCAATTCCATGAGTTGATGGCGTCTTTGCTTTCTGTATGTTTTCCTGAAATAGCATCAAATAATGCATTATACCAAATATTACAATTTTTGTATTTCAACGTCTGTAATACTTTAGGCCAACAAATGTAATCCGTATCGGTCCTTATAAGCACTTCCATTAATCTGGCTTTAGAATCAATTGCGAAAGTATCAATATTAGTCTTCCTCCCGTTTTTAACCGGCATAAACAATGGGCCGTTTGGAAACTGATTGCTCCATTCACAAAAAGATACTGCATCACCTCCGCCTTTTAAAATTACATATGGACCACAATTGTATTTATTGACGATTGGTGTTAATTCATTAAATAGTCCACTACTCTTGTCAAGGTTAACAATTATTTTTCCTTTAATCAGCTTCAAAACAGTATCTAAAGTAGGAACACAATGTTCGGTAAGCTTTCCTTTTTTATCCTTCAACCTCAACTTTATGACGTCCTTAAGTAAATATCGTGAGACACGTCCCTTTCCGTTCGTAGTTCTTCGTACCGTCTGATCATGCATGAGTACAAAATGTCCATCTTTGGTACGTTGTACATCTATTTCAACAATATCAATACCTCTGTCTATGCACGACTGTATTGCCGGCAAACTGTTTTCAGGAAAATTTTTTGAATCGCCCCTGTGTGCGGCAACAAGTACTTTATTGGTTTTCGAATCAAGTGCCTGCCAAATTGTTTGGGACTGCGAACAAATTCTACTTGATATAAATAAAATAAATAATATCTGTAAAAAAAAATTACGCATGAAATTTTAAAAATTATTTCTTTCTGAATCCAAGATGTGTATATACAACACGTTCTCTACCATCAGCAGGTCTGTTTACAACATCTAATTTTTTCGAGTACATCATAGAACTTCCACCCTGGTCGCAGGCCATTGCGTTATAACAACCCATCGCCATCATTACCTCACCGCACATTTGCATGGTCATACCCTTGCTATATTCCGGTCTCCTCCCGTCAACCACCATGAAAAATGCATATTTACCCGATTTATCTATTCCAACTATAGTCCTAGGATATGGATTTTTTTTAGTTGCGTCGGCAGGATCTATCGCAATTTTTCCTTCTAAAATCAAGTCAAAACGTCCCCAGATAACGTTATACATTTTATCATTCATATTTGTTACTACTTCCGCGTCAGGTGAGTAGTATACGTTATTTTCTTTGTCGAAATACAAAAAAGGACGAGATTTTGTGTCAGTTAGTAAATATGGTTTACCATTTACAACATAATTACCTGTCCAATGTCCAAGAGGCGCCTTTTCACCAGGTGACATTCCTGCTTCACCGTTAACAGCAAAATCCGCATCAAAACGCTTACAGAAAGAGGATGTTAACTCTTTCTTATTGATACCTGTATCCAATACAACATTGTATTTGCTTAGGTCAATAGCCGCAATGAAAGCTACAATTTTAGGATCCTCCAAATTAATTTCCATAATCTCCATGCCCGGATCATTTTGCAGATATTGTAAATCTGTTACAGTTCCGAAAGAAAGTTTTTTAAGATTTTCCAAATACTTTGAAAAGTATGATGCATCCGTTGAATCTTTATTCAATTCAGTAGTAAGAATTACTTTTTTTTTCGATCTCAATAATTCCTGCTCCATTTGATACTTTTTTGAGTCGTAGGCGGTTGCCAAAACAGCAAATACTACAAGAAAAACACTTGTACAATAGAATACCAGCTTTACACTTTTTGAAAAATCTTTGAGTTTGGTAAAGCCAAGTAATTTTAAAAAAATGAGCCATACCAACGAAACTCCACATACCCATATCAAAAGTTGAAAAGATAGAGGCAGACCAAGAATTCTAAGAAGGAAGGCCTGAAGATCATCAATTAAAACATTTATTTTATCACCCATAACAATAAATAAATTTTTTCTAAAATCGAAAATAAAATAATATGTTACTCAACTTTTATTCTTTTTTACCAAATTCTTTTGTTGAATTTCAATATTACCGGATTTTTTTGTTGAGTATCCTGACATCTCCTCCCGGCAAGGGCAATATTTAAGTTTTTGTTCGGAGGTGAAGGATAAATTATCAAAACGCTTAAAATTAACTATACTTTCTTTTACTTTTTTATACCCTTTATAATTTCCATCTGTATTTTTCATCCAGTATTTGAGGGCCATTTGAGGCGTAAAATCACAAAATTGCATAAGCGTCATAGCTGAAAGTCTTCCGCTTTGGTGCCACCCGTTCCAGCAATGTATGTATGTTAATTTTGGATCAGGACTTCCGGCAATTTCTTTAATTTCTTTCATGAAATCAGAAAGAAATTTTCTATCAATGACAGGTGAACATTCATATACAAAATGGCTGTCTCGCAACGAATCAATACGTGAGACAGGATATTCGTGTGAAAAATTTTTTTCATAAAGATAAATTGCCCTGCTGAAATTCAAATCTTTCAACTCCTGAATAGTCTTTAATTCCAACGGATTTTGATAGGACCCAGCATGGTTATTCCCACCCCTGTAAAGTAGATTTTTAAGTACCACACGAACATTTCTGCATCCTGTCAAATCAGAAAATCCTTTACCCTTATTATCAACCAATTTGGTTTCAAGCGTTTTCAATCCAAAATTATCCGTCTGATGAATTTGTCCTTTTACAAATTGAAAACTAAGAAAAAGCAGAAATATGACTGAAATATTTTTATTTCTTCGTTTCCTTAACAAAATAAAAACAAATAGAGCGAGTATCGTAACAATCGCTGAGATTAAGATTAAAATTTTATTGAAAGTATTATTACCTACAATTTGTTTAACCTTTTCCAATGACAAAAACTTTTTGGATGGAGTCCAATTGTTTGTTTTTAAGTCCCTGTAAAAAAAACATGCTTTCTTGGTTTGTTCCAATGAATCACCATAGTTTAACAACAAAGAATCAATTATATTATTTTCCTTGTCAAACAATACCCACTCTCTTCCGGAAAATCCGAATCCTTTCGGAAAATTCACTTGAAGAATTCTTACTCTTCCTGTGGTAATTTTTCTCGCCTCAGTAATGTTATTTGTTATGAAGAAGCACTCATCGGTATTCAGAGAATCAATTAAAAACTCTTGCAGCTTGTCCTGATTGAACCCTTTAAACATTAAAGTGGTATTTTCAATTTCCTGTCCGGACACGTTCATCAAGCCTATCAAATACAAACTGTCTTTTTTAGTGTGTTTTTTTACGGCGCAAAAAATGCGAATTTTTTTATTGAGTTGTGAAAATGCTTTACGCTTGTATATTGCCTGTAGGGTGTCTATTTTTTGAACATTAAAAACGCAAATTCTTGAGGTGTCATTTGGAAATTGCTTCCAACCGATAAAATCATACTTTGGATGAACATTTACCGCTTCAAATGAAACAGGAACATCAGTAAAAAATTTTGCCTCAGCCTTATCAAATAAAAAAGAAGAATGCCTCAACTTAAGTGATTTAAGTCCTTTTATATTAGATGAAATACTAATGAGCTTCAAATTTCCCTGAAGAGAAAATGCTTCTCTCATGTGATCATAGGCAGATTTATCCCTCCCAATGAAAAACTCTTTAAACTTTTTGATTTCATTTTCCCAACCTTCAACGTTCTGATAGGATATCCTGTTTCTGCGCATTACATGCTGAGGGATTTCAGAACGAATGTTTCCCGCAAAAAGATTAACCCTGTTGATTAATGTGTCTTTATGCATCCTTGTTCCTAACAAAAAGCAATATTCATTAATGAAAAAGTTTTTAGTTTCAGTGTGTGATAGCAAACTTCTTAATGTTACGGTTACCCACTCGGGGTTGCACCATTCTGTCTCCACAGGACTCAACCTCTTTTGCAGATAGTTGAAATTGATTTGATAAGGAAAACAGCTTTGATCTCCATCAAAATAAATCCACCTCCAACGGTTGTCGAGTGATTTACTTTTCCAAAACCTGACATTGCCCCTGGAATCTACATTAATGGTATGAATTTGTAAAATGATGTAATCGATATAATTGTCAAACACAATTTTTCTATTGATTGAATCGATTACAACTTTCTCAGGAAACGGTCGCCTTACATATTCCAGCATTTGCTGGTATTCGGGAATATTGATGCCTGTAATGTCTACTGTGGTAAGCTTGGGGTCTTTTATTGCACCGTGATTGTATTTGAGGTATTCCAAGTTAACTTTCTCCCTCATATTGTAAATTCCCCAGTACTCGCCGTTAACATACAAAACGGCTTGTCTGTAATCCATATAATCAAGATTCAGATCACGTGCAATAGAACTTAGTGTAATATCTTTTATTCTAGTCATTGCCTGATCATTTCCTGAAGTTCTTAAGACAATGCTTTTATAAGATTTAAATTTTTTATTGGTAAAAGGAGAAATTTTAATTTTCTTGGGACCTATTGTAGTATCGGTTATCAACCTTATAGATCTTTCCGGCATACTTATGGTCATACCGCCAAATGGCTTCACTCTGTGAATGCCGTAATATGGCTCTTTTCCTTTTTCATAATATTCAACAAAAACAGGAATAGATTCTTTCTTCCATATTCTACCGAAAGTTACTACAGAGCTATCCTCTGCCTTGGCTGTCTCAATACCACCCGTAAGAATTCCGTCAGGCAAATCAAAATTTTCACGCTTGAGATTAAGGCAAACAACAGGAAGTAATGATTTTTTTCCAATAATATATGTCCCTGCAAAAACAGAATCAATTAATTTATTTTTCTCATAAACTCTTATATAAATCGCAGTGGTTTTTTGAATGGTAACTGAAGTAGAAGTAACATTCTTTTTTAAATCAGAAAAAGTTCCGATGATTTCAATTTTTCGGGTAGTATCAAAATTTAAATTTATTGTTATTTCATTAGGATATTCACCCGGCTGACGATCCAATTTTATTGCATGATGCCTTAAATTTTGGAGAGGTGCGCTTTTTTGAGCAAAGCAAAGTTTAAAAAATATTGTGCAAATAAGAATAGTACCAATTTTCAATCTAAAAGAAAGCAAACGAAAACTTGAGCACATAAAAACAAAATATTTATGATTCAGTTAAGGAAGATCAATATTTTAACAAAGTTATCAAAATCATTTATCACATAATTAGTACGCAACAAAGAAAATCAACTTATCAAACTTTATAAATAAGCATCCATTATTTTGACTAACTTAGAATAAGCTATTCTTATCTTCGTAAAAAATATTTAATAGCGAATTAATGAGAATTGTTTTTATGGGCACGCCCGGTTTTGCAGTACCATCTCTGAAAACTTTAATTGAAAGCGGATATGATATTGCCGCGGTTGTTACTGCGCCTGATAAACCTGCAGGGAGAGGTCAGCAGATAATGAAATCTGAGGTTAAAATGTTTGCTGAATCTCAAGGAATAAAAATTCTACAACCTACTAACCTGAAAAGCGAAGATTTTACAAAAGAGCTGAAAGAACTGTCTGCAGACCTTCAAATTGTTATTGCATTCAGAATGCTTCCTGAAGCCGTATGGAATATGCCGCCACTTGGAACTTATAATCTCCATGCCTCTCTTTTACCGGACTACCGAGGTGCCGCCCCCATCAATTGGGCCATCATAAATGGTGAAAATGAAAGCGGAGTAACCACTTTTAAGCTGAAGCATGAAATTGACACAGGAAATATTTTGTTACAGGAAAAAGTAAAAATTAATGAAGCGATGACTGCAGGTGAATTGCATGACGTTTTGATGGAAGTTGGTGCGGATGTTGTTCTGAAAAGTGTTAAATGCATAGAGTCGGGAAATATCTATTTGAAAGAACAAGAAGAAAAACCTGTTCAAAAACATGCTCCAAAAATTTTCAGGGAAAACTGTAAAATAGACTGGGATAAATCCGTGGAAGATATTCACAATTTAATAAGAGGACTTTCACCCTATCCTGCCGCCTGGACAGAATTTAAAAACGGAAATGAAGAAATTTTATATTTGAAAATTTTCAAAACAAAACTTATAGAATCAAAAGTTAAAAACGATAAAAATTTTCTATCATTTGAAGGTGATAAAATCTATGCTATTTGTAATAATGGGAAGATAGAAATACTTGAATTGCAGGCCCCCGGTAAAAAAAGACTTAGTTCATCTGATTTTATTAAGGGCTATAGGCTTCATGCAGAAAATTTGCTTCTTTAATTATTGGAATTTTCAACAAATCACCCAGAATAGTAACAATTCCTGACATCTCTCCTTACAAAAAATTATATTTGTTAATCATTTTTTATCTTATGAATAAAGCAGACTTAATTGTATCAATAGCAGACAAAACAGGACTAACGAAAGCTGATTCTTCCAGAGCTCTGGAAGCTGCCCTCGAGGCAATTACCGGAGCGCTTAAAAAAGAGGAACGCGTAGCGTTAGTAGGATTTGGAACCTTTACAGCAAAAGAAAGAATGGAGAGATTAGGAATAAACCCAAGAACACTTGAAAGCGTGAATATACCGTCTAAAATTGTGGTAAAATTTAAATCAGGTTTTAAACTTGATGCAAAATTAAACGGAGTGAAAAAATAATTCATTTTACTTGGATATGTAAAAAGCAGGCAATAATGCATCTAGAAAAACTATCTATAATAAATTTCAGAAACTACAGCGAAGGTACAGTACTTTTTCACCCAAAGATGAATTGCCTTGTGGGAGATAACGGTATGGGTAAAACGAATTTACTGGATGCAGTGCATTATCTCTCATTTTGTAAAAGTTTTTTCAATCCTATAGATAGCCAAAACATCAAATACGATCAATCATTATTTATGATTCAGGGGTGGTACCAATTGAATGGAGAAAAAGAAGAAATCTATTGTGGTATAAAGAAAAATCAAAAAAAGCAATTTAAAAGAAACCAGAAGGAATACGAAAGATTATCGGAACACATTGGTCTTTTTCCACTTGTAATGGTTTCTCCGTCAGATGGGGAATTGATAACGGGAGGAAGTGAAATAAGAAGAAAATTCATAGACAGCATCATATCACAATACGACAAGGTCTATCTAGAAAAGCTGATTGCGTACAACCAAGTTCTTACCCAAAGAAATGCTCTCCTAAAACGATTTGCCGAAACACGAAGTTTTGACAGTTTATCATTGGATATTTGGGATGAACAACTAATTATTCACGGAAATGGTATACACCAAAGAAGAAAAAATTTCATTGCCTCGTTTATTCCGCTATTTGAAAAAAACTATCAATACATTTCTGAATCAAGAGAAACAGTTTCGCTGGAGTACGAATCTGTATTGAATGAAATGGACTTTAAAACAGTTCTGCTTTCCAACCTTGAAAAAGACAGGGTATTACAATATACAAGTTCAGGAACTCACCGTGATGACCTGGATTTTAAATTACAAGGGCAAAGCCTTAAAAAATTTGCTTCCCAAGGACAACAGAAATCTTACTTACTCGCTTTAAAACTTGCACAATTCGAAATCATCAAGAACATCAAAAATATACCTCCGATTCTTTTACTTGATGACATATACGATAAGCTGGATGAAAAACGTTTTAAAAAACTAATGACTTTGGTAAGTAGTGATGATTATGGGCAGGTCTTCATAACTGATACACATCCACAAAGAATGGAGGATTTATTTAACGAATCGAAAATTCCATTCGCTTTATTCCATGTTGATAATGCCAACATTAAAAGTACTCTAAATGCGTAAGACCAATCAGCAGACCATAGGTCAAATTCTAGATCAATTCATTAAGGAAAACAATCTGAAAGAGGGTTTGACTCAAGTTGAACTAACACAAAGATGGTCTGAAATTACCGGAGAGTTCATTTCGAAACATACCGTTGAGATCAAATTAGTAAAGAAAGTTCTTTATGTAACTATGGACAACGCGGCGTGTAAACAAGAACTTGCCTTTAAAAAAAGTGAAGTACTTCAGAGGGTAAATTTACTAACTCCAAAAAATCAGATAATAGATATCTATATCAAATAAAATGAAGATTAAATATTTTTCTTTCTGCTTCCTGATCATTTTGTACGCCAATGCTCAAAAAGAGGACAGCATAATGATCAAGAAAATTTCAGACTATTACTTGTCAAAGAGTAACTGCTATACAAACCTCACTGAACTTACCACAAAAATTGGTGGCAGGTTGGCAGGCTCACCACAAGCGGCAGAAGCAGTAAAATGGGCAGCAAGGATAATGAAAGAATCCGGAGCAGATACGGTATACCTCCAGGAATGTAAAGTACCACACTGGGTGAGAGGAGCAAAAGAAAAATGTAATGCCTATTCAAAAAAACTCAATAAAAAATTTGAATTAGATATTTGTGCGCTCGGATTCTCTGTTGCAACACCTAAAAATGGAATAAGAGCCAACGTAATAGAAGTGAAATCTTTTGATGAACTTAAATTATTGGGAGAAGAAAAAATAAAGGGAAAAATTGTTTACTACAATGTTGCTTTTAATCCTGCGAACATAAGAACCGGCACATCATATGGTGAAACTGTAAAATACAGATGGAGCGGTGCCTTTGAGGCATCCAAATTTGGCGCAGTTGCTGTAATTGTAAGAAGTATGAGCTCTGTAAGGGACGATGCTCCGCACACAGGCGTGATGAAACTGGATACTAACGGCAGACAGATACCTGCCTGTGCTGTAAGCTTAATTGATGGGGATGCCTTAAGTGAAATGATTGCGAAAGATGAAAAAACTGAAATCAGTTTAAATATGAGTTGCGAATTATTACCTGATGAAAAATCTTACAATGTAATTGGTGAAATTCGTGGCACCCAATTTCCTGAAGAAATCCTGTTGGCCGGCGGTCATTTGGATTCATGGGACAATGGTAAGGGTGCGCATGATGACGGAGCAGGAATTGTACACACCATAGAACTGCTTAGAGTCTACAAGGAAATTGGTTACAGACCAAAGAGAACTATAAGAGTCGTTGCTTTTATGAATGAAGAGAATGGAGGTCGTGGAGGAGATGCGTATGCTTTAGAAAGTAAAAACAAAAAAACAAAACACCTTGCCGCACTGGAAAGTGATGCAGGTGGATTTACACCGAGGTCATTCGGTTTAACAGCTGTTAATGATGAAGTGTTCAAAAAAGCAAAGAATTGGGAAAAACTACTGTTTCCGTTGGGAATTATGGCAATTCATGAAGGGGGCGGGGGTGCAGACATCAGTGACTTAAAAGAACAAGGTGTTAACTTGTTTGGATTTGAGCCTGACTCCCAAAGATATTTTGACATACATCATACGGCGAACGATAAAATTGAAAATGTAAATAAACGAGAACTTGAGTTAGGGGCCGCATGTATAGCTTCCTTATTCTATCTGATAGACAATTACGGTTTATAAATTGGGATGGAAAAATATCTTAATGTAGTATCTTTCGACGTTCCTTATCCGGCAAATTACGGAGGAGTCATTGACGTGTTCTATAAAATAAAAGCACTTAAGAAAGTAGGGATAAAAGTTATCCTACATTGTTTTGAATACGGAAGAAATACGCAAGAAGAACTCAATAAATTCGCAGAGGAAGTTCATTACTATAAAAGAAAAAAAAATCCAACACAGCTACTTTCCGGTCTTCCGTTTATTGTTAAAACAAGAATCAATCAGGAGTTAAAAAAAAATTTACTTAAAAATGATTACCCGATTCTTTTTGAAGGATTACATACTTGCTATCTTATTCAAGATCCGGACTTCAAAGAGAGAAAAAAAATTTTCAGAGAAAGTAATATTGAGCATGAATATTACAGAAAGCTCGCTGAAGTAGAATCGAATAAACTTAAAAAAAGATTTTTTTTATCTGAAGCCAAAAAACTTGAGAAATTTGAAGCGGTGCTTGAAAATGCAGATAAGTTGCTGATAGTATCAAAGGAGGAGACCAAATATTTCAAAAAAAAATTTACTCCATCAAAAGTTTTTTACTTGCCAAGCTTTCATGAAAACGATTCAATCTCTTCACAAAAAGGATTTGGAAAATATATTCTTTATAATGGTAAATTAAGCGTTCCGGAAAACGAATCAGCTGCAATTTTTTTAATCAATGAGGTTTTCTCAAAAATCAGCTATCCGGTTATAATTGCGGGAATGGATCCACCTAAATCTATATTGAAATCTGCGGAGAAATTCAAAAATATTAGCATAATAGCTAATCCTTCAAGTGCTGACATGCAAAAATTAATACAAGGTGCGCATTTACACTGTTTATATACCCATCAGGCTACAGGTTTAAAATTAAAGTTATTGAATGTACTTTTTCAGGGAAGGCATGTGTTGGTAAATAGAAACATGACCAACGGAACAACCTTTAATGAAATCTGTTTTTATGCGGAAAATCCGAATGAATGGATAGAGGAAATTGAAAAAATTATGCGATTGGATTTCACAGATATTCAATTAGCAAAAAAAACAAAAGAACTTGAGCCTTACCAAAACCATAATCAAACTAAAAACCTGATTAAAATTATCTTTGATTAATTTTTGCTGAAACGCATTTGCAAAACACCCCAAAATGCTTCTTTGAAAATTTTAGTTGACATTTTAGAAACGCCTTCAACCCTATCTGTAAATACAATTGGCACCTCAACCACCTTAAATCCTTTTTTTACGGCCTTATATTTCATTTCAATTTGAAAAGCATAACCCATGAATCTAATTGCATCAAGGTTGAGATTTTCCAAAACATTTCTTCTGTAGCATACAAATCCGGCTGTTGTATCCTTTATGTTAATCCACAATACCATCCTTACATAAACACTTGCAAAATAACTCATCATTATTCTTCCTATTGGCCAATTACTCACTTTGCCTCCGGAACAATAGCGTGATCCTACTGAAACGTCTCCACCGTTTTGGCAAGCATGAAGCAGTCGAATCAAATCATCAGGATTGTGCGAAAAATCACAATCCATTTCAAAAATAAATTTATAATCTCGCTTCAGTGCCCATTTAAATCCATGGATGTATGCTGTGCCAAGACCAAGCTTACCTTTTCGCTCTTCAATAAATAATTTATTTTGAAATTCTGTTTGAAGGCTTTTTACTATCTGGGCTGTACCGTCAGGTGAACCATCATCAACAATCAACAGGTCGAAATCTGCACTAAGAGAAAAAACCCTTCGGACCATTTTTTCAATGTTCTCTTTCTCGTTGTAGGTTGGAATTATGACCAGATTGAGACCCATAAATGCTCAGGCGAATATACAACATTTGATTCGGAGAAAATAATTCAAAATAAACTAACTCCTAAAATAACGTTAATAAAACTTCTGGTTACATTTTCAGAAAATTCATGCTATTCAAACCTTCGTTAAATATGAGGTCTACAATACTCAAATTGGGGATGAAACCGTACTTATCTGCAAAAACCTGGTAGTAAGAAACCGAAGGGAATTCTGCTGATTTAAAGCTTTCAGCCTTGGGACTAATTTCACTTCTAAAGTCGTTAACATTATTGTGGATTTTTTTCCACTCGCCGGTTTTTTCGTATTTAAAAGGAATCTTCAGAAGCTTACAAATCAACTCAGTCAATCCTATGTTAAACTCAAAAAGGAATTCGTATTTTTCAATATAGAACTTCTCGAAATCACTTTCAAAAAATTCAAAATATGGAGAACTCCGGTAGGCACTTTGCAATGATCTCCAGTGTAACTTTTGCCATTCGGAAGAATAAGAAATCTTTTTTTGATTGATGGGAGTCCTCTCTGCGCTGTGAACCAAAGGTATGATAAGATCCAACTTGCCATTGGCACCATAAACAGTACACCTATTCCTATAGGTTTGTTTAACAAAATGTTCAGAATCCTCGAAAACAATCTTATCAAATGAAATTATTTTCTGAAAATAAATTGCCGGAGGCAAATATGCAGACGAAAGCAAGGCTATTTTTTCCATTTATAAAACAAAATTAATATAGATTGGATGGTTTAGATATCAATCTTAAGAAAAAAGATGTATCAGGAATTTGTATCTTTGCTCATCATTATAATATGACATCGGAAGTCGTTCTGACTATTTTGCTGATTTTATTAAACGGATTTTTTGTTTGTGCAGAGTTTTCTATTGTAAAAGTCCGTTCCTCACAACTAGACATAAAAATAAATCAGGGAAGTGCAAGAGCTAAAATCGCGAAAGGTATAGTAGATAATCTGGACAAGTATATTGCTGCCACACAAACCGGGATAACATTATGTAGCCTTGGGCTCGGATACGTTGGTGAAGATGTGATGACAAGCATAATGACCAAGTTGATACATGTATTTAATCTAAACTTCGATAATGAAATAATTGAAAAGATTGCAGCGCCAACCGGATTTATTTTAATAACAATGCTGCACATAGTATTCGGAGAACAAATGCCTAAAATGGTAGGTATAAAATTTTCGCTTTCCGCTTCAACAGCTGTTGCCTGGCCACTAAGAATATTTTATTTTATTTTCGGACCTTTTATCTGGTTATTGCATAAACTTTCAAATGCACTTTTAAGACTAATTGGAATAAAGGCCGGAGTTGATGACGATGTACACAGCGAAGAAGAATTAAGGATGATCTTGACGGAAAGTGAGGAAGGTGGCGCCATAAAGCCCAGCGAACACGAGCTCATACAAAACGTATTTGATTTTGATGATCGCTTCGTAAAGCAAATCATGATTCCCCAAGGGAGAATTTCAGCAATAAATGTAGAGTCAGGGAAAGATAAAATCATTCGTCAGGTTATAGATGAGGGTTATTCGCGACTTCCTGTTTATTTGGGTGATATTGATAATGTAATAGGCATATTGCACTCTAAAGATTTACTAAAGGCCGCTATGGAAAGTAAATTCACAACGATACGCGATATCATGCGTCCCGTTCATTTTGTACCGGAAAGCATGAAGGTGACCGATTTACTTAGAGATTTTCAGAAACTTCACATAGGTATGGCTTTAGTGAGTAATGAACACGGAGCAACCGCCGGTTTAGTTACAATGGAAGATATTATTGAAGAGATAGTAGGAGAAATTCAGGACGAGCACGATGAAGAAAAACCCATTGTAGAGAAGAAAAGTGATACTGAATTTATAATAAAGGCGCAAAGCAGTATTGTGGATGTAAATGAGTCACTACCCTTAGCAATTCCTATTGACCCGCATTATGAAACCGTTAGCGGATGGGTAAATTATGTTTTTGGAAGAATTGCCGCAGTAAAAGAAACCAAAAATTTTGGGGGATACGAAATAAAAATTCTTTCACGCAAAAAACAAGCAGTAGAACTCATTCAGTTAAGAGTGCTCAATCCTGAGAACATTACTTAGTCGGTTTTTATTTCCTTCTGGCTTTTTTTACTCACGAGCCAAACTCCGGCTACTATCAATAATCCTGCTATGACTTTTTTAGCATATAGTTCATCTTTACCCCACATTACTGCAATCAAACTAGCTAAAAATGGCTGAATATAAATATAGGTTGCAACCACTGTAGAAGACAATTCCTTAAGCGCATAGGTATTTAGCAAATAGGCAAAAAAAGTTGTTGCTATCACAACGAATGCAAGTGCAAACCATAATTTCGAGCTGAAGAGATCCCATTTCACATGAATAAAATCATAAGTGCCAACGGGTAAAAAATATATGAACCCAATAAGAAAAATCCATTTCATGACAGTAATAACATGATATTTTTGAAGCATTGGCCTGGCAATTACCAGAAAAATTGCCCAGCTAAGTGAATTCACAAAAGTGAATAAATCGCCCAACATAGTCTGGCTTCCGAATGAAAATCCCTTATTAAAAAGCAACAAGATAAGTGCACCGCAAACTCCAAGACCTATTCCGCCAATTTTAAAAATTGTAATTTTTTCTCTAAAGGCTATGAGTGTAAAAATTAAAACGGAAATTGGACTTGAAATCATAATAATCGCAGAGTTGATGGGTTCTGTAAGACTCAGTCCGTAAATAAAAAATCCTTGATTGATAGCAACTCCGAAAGCCGCCATGAGCAACAAACGATTTCGGTCTTTAGTCTCAACCTTTTCTTTAACAAAAAATCCTGCTGACCAAAACAATAAGCAGGCTCCTGCAATTCTCATCCATACTAACGCAAGCGGAGCAACAGGTCCATTGCTTTGAGGCATAAGATCTTTTGCAATGGAGTAATTCAATGCATAAATTAGTTGTGCGCTAAATAGAGAAAGGTGAGCAATTAGTGTGCGATTCATCCGAGATAAATATCTGTTTTTTTCGGGAAGAATTTAAAACAAATCTAAATTTGTATTCACAAAATGAGCATGAAGGAAAAATTAAAAGTTAAAGATATGATGGGCTACGATGTAGTATTAAATTTCCCGCCAAAGAAAATTGTTTCACTGGTTCCTTCACAATCTGAATTGTTATGGCACCTAGGTTTGTCTGATAAATTAGTCGGTATAACTAAGTTTTGTATTCATCCGGCAGATATGAAAATAAAAGTTGAAAAAATAGGAGGGACAAAAAAACTAAACATCAATAAAATTATTTCACTTAAGCCAGATTTGATAATTGGAAATAAAGAGGAAAATGAAAAATCTGACATTACAGAATTAAAAAAACATTTTCCAGTTTGGATGAGTGACATAGAAAATCTTAAGGATGCCTTAAAGATGATTGAAGAAATCGGAAAAATTACAGGGAAAGAAAAAAAGTCTATTGAAATCATAAGCAAAATTCAGAGCGAAAAATTGAAGTTTTCAAAGAAAACAGAAGAAAATTCAACTAGTTGCGTTTATTTCATCTGGAGAAATCCATACATGGTAGCCGGAAAAAACAACTTCATCAACAGCATGCTGAAAGTTTGCGGTTTGAAAAATGTTTTCGATTCAAGAAAATTCAATAAGAACAGTTTCGAAAACAAAAATGTAAGGTATCCTCAAATAAATGAAGATTTACTTTCAACAGTAGAACCTAATTTGATTTTGTTGAGCTCTGAACCTTATCCATTCAAGGAAAAACATATAACGGAATTGAAAACAATTTGTCCAAGCGCATTAGTAAAAATAGTTGATGGTGAAATGTTCAGCTGGTACGGTTCAAGATTGATAAATTCCTTTAAATATTTTAATAGTCTGCTTGCAGAGAAAGAGATCAAAGAATTGAACGGTAAATCTTGAGTGTATCCTCACCCACCTCAACAATTTCATCGGGATCTAAGGCAATAAATGGAGCTTCGACACCTCGCTTAAAAACTTTCTCTGACTCAAAAACCCGAATTTCATCAAAAAGATTCAAATCAATGTAAGATTGTAACAACTGAGCACCCCCTTCAACCAAAACTGAAATAATATTTTTCTCATAAATTTTTCTTAATACATTTTTTATCAGATGGTCATCAAAATTAACGCGAATGAATTCAACTTCAGCTCCGTCAAAATCTTCACCATAACCTTCCGCATCATTATTCTCAGTAAACACAATGGTTTTTGCACCTGAACGAAGTAACCTCGCATTTCCAAGTTTCAAATCTTTATCTAAAATTATTTTAACTGGATCCTTACCTTTTGTTAATCTTACGTTGAGCTGAGGATCATCTGCAAGCACCGTGTTGCTTCCAACCATTATTGCCTGTTCATGCGAACGCCAAACATGAGTCATCCATTGAGCATCCTCACCTGAAATTAAATTTTCAGTTCTATCTTTTGGGACAGGAAATCTTGAAATATATCCGTCACGCGTTTGTGCCCATTTTAAAACTAAATATGGCCTCTTCTTTTCGTGAAAAGTAAAAAACCTCCTGTTCAATTCTTTACCCTGACTTTCACAAACTCCTGACAATACCTCTACCCCACTCTCTTTGAGTCTTTGTAATCCTTTTCCGGAAACAAGCGGATTGGGATCAAGATTACATACAACAACTTTTTTTATCCCGCTACTTAAAATAAGACCTGTACATGGAGGAGTTTTACCAAAATGATTACAAGGCTCAAGATTAACGTATAGGGTTGAATCAATCAATAATTCTTTTTCCTTAACCATTCTAATTGCGTTAACCTCAGCGTGAGGACCACCGTATTCTTTATGAAAACCTTCCCCAATAATTTGATTATTTGCAACAATTACACATCCAACCAAAGGATTTGGAGCAACATAACCAATTCCATTCTCTGCAAGAGCAATGGCTTTCAACATATATTTTTCGTGTTCAAGCATTAACACATCAAAGTTAGAAACAAAATGAAGTAAATTTGCACATGCGCTTTGAATTGACTTCTGAATTTACACCTACTGGCGACCAACCGGAAGCCATTAGACAACTTAAAGAAGGAATTCTGAGTAACAGTAAGTATCAGGTTTTACTAGGAGTAACAGGATCCGGTAAAACTTTTACTGCAGCCAATCTGATTCAGGAAGTGGAAAAACCCACACTGGTGTTGAGCCATAACAAAACGTTGGCGGCGCAATTATATTCAGAATTCAAACAATTTTTTCCTAAAAACGCAGTGGAATATTTTGTTTCCTATTATGATTATTATCAACCTGAAGCGTATTTGCCAACCACAGGCACCTACATTGAAAAAGATTTATCCATTAATGAAGAAATAGAAAAATTAAGATTGAGTGCGACATCAGCTTTATTATCCGGGAGACGGGATGTAATAGTAGTGAGTTCAGTTTCTTGTATTTACGGTATAGGAAATCCAACGGAATTTAAAAAGAATGTAATTACAATAAAAACAGGACAGCGCTTGAGCAGGACAAAGTTTTTACATCAATTGGTGAGCGCACTTTACTCAAGAACTACAGGAGAATTTGAAAGAGGTAACTTTAGAGTAAAGGGGGATACAGTAGATATTTTTCTTGCTTATGCTGATTACGCGGCACGTATATGTTTTTTTGGTGATGAAATTGAAAGCATTGAAACATTCGAAGCCTCAACAGGCAGAGTATTTGAACAATTTGATAGTTTTAATATTTATCCTGCAAACATTTTTGTAACTGCTCCGGAAACATTAAAAGATGCGCTTTGGGAAATACAACAGGATATGGTAAAACAAGTTGAATTCCTTAAAAGTTCAAAAAAAGAGGAAGAAGCAAAAAGACTTGAGGACCGTGTGAATTACGACTTGGAAATGTTAAGAGAACTAGGTTACTGCAGCGGCATTGAGAACTATTCAAGGTATTTTGATGGCAGACTTCCGGGGACACGTCCATTCTGTTTATTAGATTATTTCCCAAACGATTTCCTTACGATCATTGATGAGAGTCATGTAACCTTACCGCAAATCAGAGCTATGTACGGTGGTGATTTTGCCAGAAAAACAAATCTAGTTGAATATGGTTTTCGATTGCCAGCCGCCATGGATAACAGACCACTTAAATATGATGAGTTTGAAAACTTAATAAATCAGGTTGTTTTTGTTTCGGCAACACCTGCTGACTACGAGTTACAAAAATCTGAAGGAGTGGTTGTAGAACAAATCATACGTCCGACGGGAGTGCCTGACCCTATAATTGAGGTTAGACCTTGTATTAATCAGGTAGATGACTTATTGGAGGAGATCAACAAAGTGATTAAGCAGGGAGAAAGAGTTTTGGTAACTACACTCACCAAGAGAATGGCGGAAGAATTGGCAAAATATCTGGCTAAACTCGGAATAAAATGCAATTATATACATAGTGATATTGATACGTTGGAGCGCGTAGAAATTTTACGTCAATTGAGAGAAGGAATTTTTGATGTTTTGATAGGAATCAATTTATTGAGAGAGGGGCTGGATCTGCCGGAAGTTTCATTAGTCGCAATATTAGACGCTGATAAAGAAGGATTTTTAAGGAATTCTAAAAGCCTTATTCAAAC
>JBKCIQ010000025.1:0-43365 GCA_046302135.1 Bacteroidota bacterium
TAAAAATGACACGGTAAACTGGAACTTCAACCCTTTATCTATTGAGTCAAAAAATATCAATAGACCGGGTTGGTCCCCGACTGGTATATTAATAGATAATGCTGTTGAACTTGTTGAAAGGATAATCCCTGAATATAACATTAAAGCGAAAGTTAATGCATTAATGAATGCTCAAGCAGATTGTTTTAGGTATGGCTTGACAACTGTTGATGATGCAGGATTGATGAGAGAAACTATTCAGTTGGTAGATTCTTTACAAAAAGCTGAAATGCTTAAAATAAGGATGTATGCAATGATCAGCGCTGTAGAGTCGAATTTTAATTATTATTTAAAACGTGGTATTTATAAATCTCCGCGGCTTAACGTTCGATCATTTAAGTTTTATGCCGATGGGGCGTTAGGTTCAAGAGGTGCATGCCTCAAACACGAATATTCTGATAAGCAGGGATGGAAAGGTTTTTTGTTACAAAAGGAGAGCTATTTCAGAAAATATGCCGGTATATTAGTTAAATCAGGTTTTCAAATGAATACACATTGTATCGGAGATTCGAGTGATAAAATTATTGCATCTATTTACCGTGAAGCATTAAGGTCTTCTGGAGTTAAACAAGGTCTATTGAAAAAATACAGATGGAGAATAGAGCATGCCCAAGTAGTCGGTGAGGAAGATTTCAATTTTTTTCAGGATGTGATTCCATCGGTTCAACCTACTCACGCAACCTCTGACATGTATTGGGCAGAGCAAAGATTAGGTAGAGAAAGAATTTCGGGTGCCTATGCGTACCAAACTTTGTTAAAAAATTCAGGGTTGCTTGCTCTGGGAACTGATTTCCCGGTAGAAGATATTTCGCCTTTTAAAACATTTTATGCTGCTGTTTTCAGGAAAGACGCGAAAGGATTTCCTGAGGGAGGTTTTCAAATTAAAGACGCGATATCACGGAAAATGGCTATTATGGGAATGACAATTTGGGCCGCTTTTTCAAACTTTGAAGATGAAGAAAAAGGAAGTTTAGAAAAGGGAAAGTTAGCTGATTTCATTATTCTTGATACTGATCTAATGAAGTGCCGGCCTGAGGAGGTATTAAAAACCAAAGTGCTCGCTACATATGTAAATGGTGAAAAGGTCTTTGATGTGAAAGGTGAAAAATAATAATGGAAAATCCTAAAACAAAAAATGAAGAGTTAAATCGATTAAGTCCTGAAAAATTCAGAGATTCAGAAAAAGTTCCCATAATAGTTGTTCTTGATAATGTTAGGAGTTTGAATAATGTTGGTTCTGTATTTCGCACAGCGGATGCATTCAGAATAGAAGCGATTCATTTGTGTGGACATACAGGCACTCCTCCTAATAAAGAAATAAGTAAAACCGCGCTAGGAGCAACAGATACAGTTGAGTGGAAATATTTTTCATCTACTAAAGACTCGGTTTCATGGCTAAGGGAAAATAATTATATAATTTGTTCTGTAGAACAAACAAAAAACTCAATGATGCTAAATCAATTCTCCTTAGGTATAAATGAGAAGATTGCTCTTGTTTTCGGAAATGAGGTTTACGGTGTGGAGCAAGAAATAATTAATCTATCAGATTGCTACATTGAAATTCCACAACTTGGACACAAGCATTCACTGAATATCAGCGTAAGTGCAGGAATTGTGCTTTGGGAACTTTCTAAAAAATTTCTTGGTTCAATGAAGAATCAATAAACGATAAAATCAAATGGTAATCTGGCTCTTATTCCTTTAGATTCAACCAGCTTTTTCAGGTGCAGAATATAAACTGCTTCCTTACCAAGACTCTTACGTATTTTAGCGTCCATGTTACCTTCTACGTTTTCGAGAATTTTTTCAAATGGATTTGTTTTTTTAGGTAAACTAACTAGTCTATATTCTCCATCTTTTAAATTGGCTTTAGTTGCGGCGTATAGAATCGCTTTTTCCAAACCTCCTATTTCATCAACCAACTTTATTTTTAGTGCGTCAGTTCCACTCCATACTCTTCCCTGTCCAATAGAATCAACATTGTCCTTGGTGATTTTTCTTCCTTCGGCAACGCGGCCGATAAACGTCTGATACACGTCCTCCACACTTTGCTGCATCATTTCTCCTTCCTTAGAATCCAGTGGTCTGAATAATGTTCCCATGTCGGAGTGTTTATTTGTGTTTACAGTATCAATGTTTATTCCCATTTTTTCGCTTAGTAATTTTTGGGCGTTAGGTAAGACACCAAATACACCGATAGATCCTGTAATAGTATTTGGTTGAGCAAAAATTCTATCTGCAGAACAAGAAATATAGTATCCACCTGACGCCGCAAGATCACCCATGGAAACGATAATTGGTTTAACTTTTTTTGCAAGATTTATCTCTCTCCACATGATGTCGCTTGCTAAAGCACTACCGCCGGGAGAGTTCACTCTTAATACAATTGCTTTAATTTCTGAATCTAAACGTGCTTCTCTGATTGTTCTTGCAATTCTATCGGAGCCTATTGTTTCATCATCTCCTTCCCCTCCCTCAATTTCACCTACTGCGTATATAACAGCAATTTTATTTTTTTCATCAGATTGGAAAAGATCTTTTGATGATTTTCTGTATTCCTTCATTTTTACATATCCTATTTTAGCATTAGGTTTTAATCCAATTTTTTCCCTTAAATAATCCTGCACCTCATCATCATATTTTAACCCATCGATCAGCTTGTATCGAATTGCATCTTCAGGTTTGCGAATCAGCATATTATCTGCAATTTTATTGATCTCATCTTTACTGATACCTCTTTGTTCACTGATTCCCCCCACAATTGTACTCCAGATGGATTGTAAAAAGGCTTCGGTTTGAGCCCTGTTATTTTCACTCATTTTATCAAGGAAGAACGGTTCAACAGCACTTTTATATTTTCCATGCCTGAAAATTTGAACATCTACATTTAGTTTTTCCAGCGCATTTTTAAAAAACATTATTTGAGCGCTCAATCCTTTCATTTCCATTCCTCCTTGAGGATTCATGAAAATTTTATCGGCAGCACTTGCCAGGTAATAAGATTTTTGATCGTAAACTTCACCATAAGCCACTACAAACTTACCTGATTTGCGGAATTCAAGAATGGCATTTCTGATTTCTTCTAATGTACCAAAACCGCCTTCAGCTGAACTCATTTTTAAGTACAAGCCCTTAATAGCGGTATCCTTTTGTGCCTTTTTAAGGTTCATAAGGATCATGTCAAGTGAGAGGTGATCACCATCATCTAATCCAAATGACTCAAATGATTCAAAAGGATTATCAGTTTTTCTTTCCTTGATGGGATTACTAAAATCCATCATCAATATTGATTTTGATTTTGCTTTATATGCTACTTGTTCTTTTCCTTCAAGTGCAGATTTAAAAACGCCTACAATACTGAACACAAATACCATTCCTACAAGGAATATTGCAACAAACACACCTAAGAAACTGCTTAAAAAGGTGGTAAAAAAATTTTTCATGTTAGATGTAGATTTCATATTTTATAATAGCAAAATTAATTGGATATTTGATTCAAAATTAATTAAGTTATACAATTACCAAATGATTTTAGTATGAATGTTGCTTATCTTGTTTTAGGCGGTAATTTAGGAGATAGGGAAAGCAACATAAATAGTGCAGAAAAATTATTGTTGGAACATAACATCGAAATTCAATCTTCTTCATCAGTATACGAAACTGCACCATGGGGAATGAGCGAGAGTCCTGATTTCTTAAATAAGGTAATAAAAATAAAAACCGATAAAAGCGCATTTCAATTAATCTCGGTTTGCTTGTCAATTGAGCAAAATTTTGGCAGAATAAGAGGCGACGTTGGGTATAAATCAAGGAAAATGGATATTGATATACTTTTTTTTAATGACGAGGTTTTTAATACGGCTGAACTTGCAATTCCTCATCCAAGATTGCATGAGCGAAAATTTGTTTTGGTTCCTTTTGATGAAATTGCTCCTGATTATATCCATCCTGTTTTTCGAAAATCTATTCGAGAATTGCTAACTGAATGCCGTGACTTGAATCAAGTCAAAAAGTATAAATAGTAAAGTTTACTGAACACTCCAGTTTATAGGTTCGCGATTTGTATCTTGAAGAATTTTATTTGTAATTGAAAAGTGTTTACAGCCAAAGAAGCCGCCTCGTGCAAGAGGGGAGGGGTGAGGTGCTTCCAGAACAAAATGTTTGTTCTTGTCTATAAGATTTGCTTTTTGTTTCGCGAAGTTGCCCCAAAGCAAAAAAATAATACCGCTTTTTAAATCAGAGATTTTTTTAATAACGGAGTCAGTAAAAATTTCCCAACCTTTATTCTGATGACTCCCGGCCTGATTTGCCCTTACCGTAAGGGTTGCATTCAACAATAGCACGCCTTGATCAGCCCATTTTTCCAGATTTCCGTTGTCAGGGATAGGAATACCCAAATCGGATTGAATTTCTTTAAAAATATTTTGCAACGACGGAGGTTTTTTGATTCCGTCCGCAACAGAAAAGCATAGACCGTTGGCTTGTCCGAAGCCGTGATAGGGGTCCTGCCCGATTATTACCACTTTAATTTTGGAAAATGGGGTAAGGTCGAAAGCGGAGAAAATCTGTGGCCCCGGTGGGAAAATAATATGATTTTTTTCCTCTTCTGAAAGAAAATTTTTCAGCGATAAAAAATAATCCTTTTTAAGTTCATCCTGCAATATCTCCAACCATTCATGATTGATCTGCGGTTGAATTTTCTCTTCCATGGATTTTTTAAAAGTAGTTGAAAATTATTTCCTGCTCTACCTCAGGGTGAATGCTTTTTGCAACAGGGCAAGCCCTGGCGGCATTTTCAAGAATATTTTTTTCTTTTTCGTTAACCTCCCTATTAAATTTCATTTCGAAAACAGCTATGATTTTTGAAACTCTTCTAGGATTTTCTGCCATTATTTTTGTGATATTTATTTTTGTTCCGTCAATTTCAATGTTGTGTTTCTGAGCAGTAATTCCCATTATAGTAATCATGCAAGACCCCAATGAAGTAGCCAATAAATCAGTAGGCGAAAAAGCTTCACCTTTTCCATGATTGTCAGTGGGCGCATCAGTAATTATTTCTTTTCCTGATTTCAAATGCCTACAACTAGTTCTCAAATTTCCTTGGTATGTTATTGTTGATGTCATAATCGTGATTTCAAACATAAATATCGTCAAATTATAGGAAATGAAAACTTTGCTTGATATATTTGTTTAATATAATTTAAAAAAATTGTCTAGCCACTCTTTAAAAATATTTTTCTCGACTTTATTTTTTCTGTTTGTTCATTTTATTTCAGCACAGATTACCGATTATAACATAAATGGCGATTTGAATGTTTTATACAGAAATGAGGCCAGTGGTTCTTTTTACATTCATTCCGGAGGACTAGGAATAAATTTAAGAAGGGGATTTCATGTAACAGGTGAGAAAAAAAGAATGCTGGAACTGGATGTGTGTTCGATGAGGGATCAGAAAGAGATAAAGCTTGCAATGAATGAAAATTCTAAAGGGTATTATTATGGAAAACTGAATAGCCTTTACATTTTAAGAACCGGCGTTGGAAAGCAAATTGTTTTATTCCGCAGAGGTGACAGACGAAGCGTAGAAATTCGTTACAGTACTATTGTTGGTGGTTCAATTTGTTTCGCCAAGCCTGTTTATCTCGATATTTTGCACAGTACTCAAGGAATGGAGCCCATGCCTCTCTCAACTGAGCGATATGACCCTGAAATACATAATCAATCTAACATATATGGGCGAGCGAATTTTTTAACCGGTCTTAACAGGACCAAAATATACCCAGGTGGTTATGCTAAATTTAATGTTAGTTGCGAATTCGGTGAAGATTATTCTGACGTCAAAGCTTTGGAGGTTGGTTTGGTTGCTGATGTTTATCCTTTTCCTGTACCGCTAATGGCATTTAATGATAGTAAGCCTTATTTCCTTAGTCTCTACGCTAGCTTGGTCATAGGAAAAAAATGGTATTGAAGTATTAAAATTCTATGTTCAAATATTGATGGAAACCATATCAAATAAAATAACTTCAGATTCTACAAAAATTAAGATAAACAAACCAGACTGGTTAAGAGTTAAGCTCCCAACAGGAGAAGAGTATTTAAAGGTTAGAAAACTAGTAGACCAACATAAGTTACACACAATATGTGAAAGTGGAAATTGCCCGAATATGGGAGAGTGCTGGGGAGCTGGAACTGCGACCTTCATGATACTTGGAAACATATGTACTCGATCTTGCGGATTTTGTGCTGTTGCAACTGGTAGGCCCGGAATTGTGGATTGGAATGAGCCGATGAGGGTTGCAAAATCTGTAAAGCTTATGGGTGTTAAACATTGTGTTGTAACCTCAGTTGACAGAGACGATCTTAAAGATGGCGGATCAATTATTTGGGCTGAAACTGTAAAAGCCATTAGGGAAATTTCACCTGAAACAAAGTTTGAGACCTTAATACCTGATTTTGCGGGTAAGTGGGAAAATCTGCAAAGAATAATTGATGTTAGGCCTGATATAGTTTCTCATAATCTCGAAACAGTTAGAAGACTCACACAAAGAGTAAGAATACAGGCGAAATACGACAGAAGTTTGGAAGTTTTAAGGCGAGTTCATGATGCCGGTTTAAAAACAAAATCCGGAATAATGCTTGGTCTTGGTGAAACCGAATCTGAAATTTATGAATCAATGTCTGACTTACGAGCAAGTGGAGTTGATGTTTTAACTTTAGGTCAGTATTTACAACCAACACCAAAACATTTGCCGGTTCATAGGTTTATTCATCCTGATGAGTTTAACAAGTACAAGCAGGCAGGTTTATCAATGGGATTCAGATTTGTTGAGTCGGGACCTCTTGTTCGCTCATCCTATCATGCAGAGAAGCATATTTTCTAAACCTTACATACTTAGTTTTCAAGACTTTAATTACTTCATTAAAAAGTAAATTTTTTTCTTATAATTTGTATTGAATAATCAAAAAAAATTATACTTTTATGAACCTCAAAAATTTTTGTAAAATGAGAAACTCTTCATTTTTTAAACTCCTAACAATCGCACTCAGTGGTTCTATTGTTTTCGGGTTCACATTTTTTTCATTTAACGGTAAAAAATATACCCCAAGAGATTGCGCATCAGGCACAACAAATTTCTCCGGAGCTGCCGATTATTATCATTGGTTGAAACAGGATCCTTCAACAGGAAAGTTAAACCTTGGAGCCATGGCTGAATTTCAGAGAGAGATGATGCTATCAACATCTTTATCTGCGGCCAAAATGAGTAGTACTGCATTATTGAATTTAGCATGGGAAGATATGGGCCCAGACAATATTGGTGGCCGTTGTAGGGCAATACTTGTTGATAGAAATAATAGCAATAGACTTTTTGCTGGTGCTGTTTCAGGAGGTTTGTTCATTTCCAACAATGGAGGAAGTAACTGGTCCCCTATCAACGACACACTATCCAACCTTGTTATAAGTTGCATAACTCAGGATGGAGATGGTAATATTTATTTTGGTACGGGTGAAGGCATGGCAAGAGGTGGAAATGGTGATGGTAATTCTGCTTTCATCGGTGTTGGATTATTTAAAATGGATTATAATTCCATCAATGATACATACTCGAATCCTCATGTTCTTTCTGCCACTGTTCCAACACCTAACAATAATACAACAGCTTCTTGGTGTTATATAAACAGAGTAAAGACCAGTAAAAACAAAATTAATGGCAACTATTACATTTATTGCGCAACAGGTGATGGGTTAAAGCTTTCTACTAATGGAGGTACCTCTTTTGTAGATGCGGTTACACAACTTAATAATAAATTTTGTTTTGATGTTGACGTATGTAACGATGGGTCTGTTTATTGTTCAGGAGGAAATTATACCGGAGGAAACAACAAAGTTTATTACTCTCCTGCTTCAAGTCTTGGTGCACAAGGAACCTATACTGATGTAACACCTGCGGCATCTTCTGTAATGCCTTGGAGTAGTTTCGGAAGAATTGAATTGGCTGCTTCCCTCACAAGTTCAAACATAGTTTACGCTTCAATTGCAAAACCAATTAATACCGGGGCTGCAACTTTGTGTGGGGTTTTACAATCAATTAATAGTGGAAATAATTGGAATGTTTTAGGTGTCGGAAATGCTAACTTTGAAGTTTTTGCAACATACGGGCAGGGGGATTATGATCACGTTCTAGAAGTTTATCCAAACAATGATTATTCAATTCTTTTAGGTGGTGTTGATCAATGGAGATGGGATGCCGTTTCGCCTTCTATAAATCCTAGTACAGGTTCTTGGTCACAGTCTTCATACCAATTTGGTTTTCCTTTCTTTGCAAAATATATTCATGCAGATCATCATGCAATTACCTTTGATCCATCTAACCCTAATATTCTTTATGTTGGTACAGATGGGGGAGTTTCAAAGTCCACTGATGGTGGTCAGACATTCAATGCTATGAATAATGGATTTAATGCTACTCAGTTTTATGCGATGGCTTTTGAACGCGACGCTCTATACAACTTTGGTCCAAACTTCGGAAAATACAACGGAGCCGGTGTTTTAGGAGGTACACAGGATAACGGTACTCCTTACATTAACGGTAACGGAAATACCGTAAGAAATGGTGAGTCAATTAATGGTGGCGATGGCTTCTATTGTGAAGCTTCAATGCTGGCCCCAAATACTTTCTTTTATTCAAGTTACTACGGGCTATTGGAAAGAACATCGAGTAGAGATGATAATGGAGCCGCATTTTTCCCTGCCGACAGAGCAAATTTGATCACCTGTTCAAATACTGCTCAGCCTGGTGACTTTGCTTTTGCTTCATTTGTTACTCCTTTGGCACTATGGGAAACTTCATCGCTTTCAAATGGAAAGGATTCTGTAATATTTGTTGTTGATTCACTAAAAATGTCTAATATAACTGTTGCAAACGGTTCTCAACAAACGTTTAATTTTACAATAGCGCTTCCTCAAAATTCAGCTGTTATTGATGCTGCTACTTTAAAAATTTCTGCAGGTAATCAAGTTGTAACTTGTAACGCGTCAGGAGTTTTAGGAGGTAGCGGAACTGGGACATTTACTGCTCCAAATCAAATTAGTGTTAGTTTCAACAATGCTCCACCTTCAGGAACTATTTTAAAATTGGTTTCAGCTGTTTCTTATCCTACTGGATCAGTGTTATCCGTAAACAGTGAGTCTTTGAACATGAAGTTTGGTCATACTACTACTTCCTCATTATATACTGGTGATACCATAAACATCATGGACCCCGTCCAATCTCGACTTGCAATAGGTTTAAGTGGCGCAGTTTATATCTGCAAAAACCCGTTGAATTTTACTGCAATTCCTAATTGGGTAAAAGTTGCAGGAACGAACTCAAGGAGTACCTCCGGAGCTGCTAATGCCTTCTCAGGAACGGTGCAAACATTGGAGTGGGGTGGAATTAATCACCTTTATGTTGCAACCGGTAGCGGTGTTTTATGGAGAGTTTCTGGTTTAGGTAGTGTTATTGGAAGTAACCAAGATATTGATTCCCTTGTTACATCTTCAGGAACTTGGACTTGTAGTAGAAACACCGAAAGTCCAATAACCATTGAAAAAATAGCTGGATTCTCCGGTAGAGCAATTACAAGCATTTCAGTGGACCCAACAAATCCTGATAGAATTGCCGTTACGCTTGGTAATTATGGCGTTACATCGCATGTTTATTATTGCTCTAATGCAACAACATGTGGTGCAAGTACCACTGCAAGTAATTTCACTGTACTTCCTAATATCTCAAGTCCGGTTTATTCATCAACATTTATTCAAACGTCATACAATCAGCAAAACCCTAATTATTTATTAATTGGTACTGAAGCGGGAGTAAGAAGTATTGACTTAAATTCTCCAACCGCTTGGTCTAATGAAGGATTAAATGGTTCGGGAATTTTCCCCAATGTTCCTACATTTATGTTGAGACAACAAACTATGGGTAATTGGGAATGTTATAATTCAGGAGTTATTTATGCAGCCACTCACGGCCGTGGTATTTTTAAATCTAATGCTTACTACTCGCCATTATCTGTTGGAGTTCCTGAGATTCAGGCTTCAGATAAAACTAATGTTAAGACAATTAAGCTGTTCCCAAATCCAGCAAATGATTTAACTAATGTGAATTTTAATTTAGCTGATGAGATGAATATTGCAATTTCTGTATATGACTTGAAAGGAAGCAAACTTAAGATAATCAATTGCGGAAGGCTTCAAAGAGGAACTCAAAACATTAGCGTATCACTTGATGGATTGGCCAAAGGAACTTACATCATAGGGGTAACCGGGAATGATGATGTTTTGGGAACTAGTCGTTTGGTAAAAATCAGCGACTAATCCTTACAAAAAAAAACATAAAAAAGGGCTGTTCAATGAACGGCCTTTTTTTGTTTGAGACGGATATTACTCTCTCTTCTTATCAACAATAAAAAAGTAATTTGCTTTAAGTTAGACGGTTTAAATTTGGTTTCTTTGTAAAAGTGGAATTTTATACAAAATCAATATAGAAACGCTTTATTTAAGAAGAAAGCTGGCGCATTATGTGCCAGCTTTTTGAATTAATGGTTTCCTTTACAAAAAAATGGTATTTATAAACATGGATTAATGAACAGAAATTCCTTTTGGAAAGCGAAGCCAACCGATATTTAAATATTCTTTATTTTTCACATGTTTCTTTATTGAATTTTGGTTGAAAAAATAAGGTCTATATCAGTTTCACCCGGCGTTTCTGAACCGTTTTTTATTCCGGGTTGGTGTTTTAGAATAACCTGAGACGTTCCGTTTGAGACAGATCCTGTTTTCCATTTTGTTTCAAGGCCAATCGGTAATGGAGGATTGTTACTGTCAAGATCCAAATAGCTGGTAGAAATGTTCAGACCGGAATGATGATAGAAAAACATGTGGTCGTTTGCCTCTTCTAAAACTTCATTGCTTATGGTATCTGAAGGTGATTTTGATTCATCGAGTAATAAAATTGAAACAAAATAGGTTTTGTTAGCTGCTAAGTTGATTGTGTCAAAAACAATAGGGGCATTCCCACCTTCTCCATCCGGATCTTTAAACGAAAAAACTGATGTGTTGGATGTGTTTGAACTATCAGTAAAAAACAATTTAACTGTAGTTATTAGTTCGCTTTCATTTTGTGGAGGAGGCGAAATAGGATCTTGTGCTTTGTCTTTTTTACATGATGATAAAAAGAATAATGCATTTACAATTATTCCGAATAAAATTTTTGAATTGTTTTTCATAATGTTATTTTTTAATTGGTACTTGAATTTTGAAATAAATATTTCTACCGGGCGCATCACAAAAATATCTGAAGCGGTCAAGGTAGTCTCTATATGCAATGTTCATCAAGTTGTTTACACCTGCATATAAAATTGCAATTGTTTTTTTCTTTCCGATTTTAGTTGTTAAGCTTATGTTTATTAGGAAATAATCTGGAGGTGCAACTTTGTAATCAACTCCAAATGGTGTGCGATACTGACGTGAAACGTATAATCCATCTATGGTGATAAGATTATTTTTAAAAGCACCTTTGTCCGGTAAATTTACGATGATTTCTTTTTTAATGCGGTTCGATGGCATGAATACCAATGGCTCTTGTTTTTCAAGGTTTTGACCATACAAATACATAGCTTTTATGTTAAATGAGATTCTTTTTCCTATGTATATGCTCATATCAAAGTCAGCTCCACTTATCAACGCGTCAGTTTGCTTAAAATAAAAAACGGGAAATGCTCCTTTAATTGTAAGCTGTGGTTGAGTTCCCGGCTGTTGATATATGAAATCCTTAATGTAGTTGGAGTACGCAGTAATTTCCCATCGAACTTTCTTAATCTTCCCAATTGCAGTAATCGATGAGTTCCATCCTCTTTCTGGAGTAAGCATTCTGTCACCTTTTTCAATACTAGCCGCACCATGGTGTAGTCCGTTTGCAAATAGCTCGTTCACAGCGGGAGATCTCCATGTCATGGAAGAATTAAATAAAAAATTATGGCAGCTATCTTTCTTGATAATAATCCCACCGTGTGCACTCCAATTGCTGAAGTTAAATTTAGGGTCAATAATTAAATTATTTTCCCATAAAAAACATTGCAAATGTCTTACGTCATAACGTACTCCGAGTTCTGCTTCAAATTTGTGTTTTATGTACCGCTCAGTTCCAAATACCCCAAAATTATCTGCAATATAATTTGGAATAAAAAATCTTCCGCGGTAAACATTTTCCTGGTGCATGTAGGTGGTTCCAAAAAGTCCTCTGAAACTTCTCACGTTATCATGATCCCAAACGGCTTCTGCAAGGTGTGTTTCTATTCTGTAATCTAAGTCTGGTAGATTGAATTGTGCCAATGAATCATTTAATGGAGCATCTTTGTCAAATTCTTTTCTGATGTTATACTGGTATCCATAATTAATATTTAATCTTGATCTTTTACCCGTATGAATATGAAAATTTCCTTTTATTAATTCATGTCCAACGTCTTGATATGGCCTTGAAACTTTATATGAAAAAGAAGCGGTATCATAATTAAGCGTTCCGTTAAAGGCATTGTTGAGGTCAGTTAAATTCCCAATGTGAGATCCTGAGAAAATTCCAATCCGTGTATTAAACTGGCTGTAAAATAATTCCGTGCCCCATCTTTTTTTATGATAGCCTAAGGTGTATGAAAAGTTATTTTCTTCAAGCGCAGTAGTACTCAAAATATAATTTGGCGTATTTATGTTGCCTTGTTTTCGAATCGTTCCTTGAACGCGCCAGGCTAGACCTGTTATTTTTGGAATACTACCCTGCATAATACCACTTACAGACCCGCCTCTACCATTACTATTACCTGTCATGTAAAAATCTCCTGAAAGCTTTGTTGAATCAGATAGTTCTTCAGGTTCAACCAATATAACACCACCTATTGCATCTGCTCCATAACGTAGGCCACTAGCACCTTTTATTACAGTAATTTTTTTTGCGAGATTAGGGTCAATCTCAGGAGCGTGTTCATTTCCCCACTGCTGGCCTTCTAAACGAATGCCATTACTAATCAGCAGAATTCTGTATCCTTGCAAACCATGAATCATAGGTTTAGAAATAGAAGACCCCGTATTTAACGAAGTTACTCCGTTTGCTGTTGATGTTATGTCTGCAAGATTACCACCTCGTTTCGCGTCTAATACTGCCCCTTCAATTTGCGAAATGGCGTCTGTAAGTCTCGGAGTTTTTGCTTCACCATAAACTTCTAAATCTCTTAACCTAACAGATGTGTGTGGTAGCCTGATAGAAATTGATTTATTGTTTTTCAGCTCAATCAAAATTGAAGTGTCGGTGCAATCAAGATGTCTTACAGAAATAACAATTTTACCAGGGCACAAACTGTCCATAACGAAGTTGCCTTCTGCATCTGCAATTACTATTCTTTTTTGTTCTGTAACGGCTATTGTTGCATACGCCAAAGGCTGAGCATCATCAAGATCAATTACAATACCTGACAATCTTATTGCACAATTATTTTGAGCTACAGTTAAAAGATGTGTTGCAATAATTGTTATAACCAACAACCAACGAATCATTTTTACATTAATAAAATTAGGATTACAGAATTAATCTGCTAAGTTTCAAATCAACACAAGTAAAATCGGAAAGTAAAAATCAAATTTGCGGCGGACCTCTTACAAGTTGTGTTGCAGTAAAAATATTATCCTGTTGGGGAGTTTTGTAAGATAAGTTTATATTCTCAAGATAATCTATTGATACAAATTCGATTCTTTCCTGTATTGATAAATAGTTTAGTTGTGTATCAAGTTTTTCAAAAGCACATTCTTTTTTCTCCGGAACAATTTCATTTTTTTCATGATGGCAGACCTCTTTTTTTAAACTGTGATTATGGTCAGAAAAGGAATGGAGATAATATTTAGGTGTCGCACTTACTAGGAAAACAATAAGTGTAAAAAGAGAAAATATTTTCAGAATGAATTTTTTCACTCAGCAAATTTAAGAATAATAATTTTTAATCAAAAGGAGGGATTACCCGCCCAATGTGAAGCGGATAGAAATACCTGCGTTTGTATTTGATGTTGGGAATGAGCTTGAAACAACGGGTCTGTTCATCGTTTTATCGAAGAAAAATCTTAGCGCTACATTTGTGCTAATTTGGTATTCTGCAGAGGTTCTTAAAGTGATAATACGTTGACCGGCAGTAGGGGTATTGATGCCGTCAACAATTCTTCTTTGTAAAGTTGTGTTGTTTCTAATAGATAAATCAAGTTTAATTTTCAAATCGCTTTCCAGCGGTTTGCCTTTAATTTTTATTTTGTTGATTTTGAGTTTTGGATAAAGGTAACCTGCCCCAAGCACAATTTCACTTCCTTTTATTTCGTTTAAAACTTGAGCTCCTGTATTTAGAGAAAGGGTTCGATCTTTTTTAATTTCAAAATTACCACTCCAACCTTGCTTCACAAATTGCAGGTCTACTTTCACAAGAGGACTGAATTGTTCGGAAATAGTTACAGTTGGAATATTGTACTGAGCAACATAATTTCTTGGATTTCCAGGGTTTTTCACGTTTGCATTTCCGTTATCGTCAGTGCCGTATAAAAGATTGTTGGTGAATGAGGCGAGGTTTACAGTGGAACGGTAGGAATGAGAAAGAGTAATTCCTTTGAATATTTTTTTAAGTGCTTTTATCTTACCCAGTCCTTCGTATCTAACGGTCCAGTTTGGAAGTGGCACAGATTTAAAATAATCTCTCTTAACACGTCCTTCTTTGCCTGTATATGCAGCAAAAAAAGCATTGATTAAAACATCTTGATGCTCCAAACTATACCCATCCCAGTAACCTTTGTTCGTAGCTGTATCTATAACGTAAGTTGAATTAGGATTGTCAGCAGCTAATAACGCGGCGTATTTCAACCTTTGAATATTTCTAAACTCATTGAAAACTTCATTAGCATAAGAAGTTTTATTGTCTGAAACAAATGCAGAGCCAAATGTGATTGTAGACATGCTGAAATTACCGGTTAGATTTGGGGTACCATCAAATTTGAAAATATCAAGCGAATCGTTGAAAGTTATAAAAGAAGAATAATTTCTCGCATAGGTTCTGTTCATGTTAAGTTCAATTTTGAGATCCGGAATGGGCTCAACGGTAGCTCGTGCCGTTAAATTTTCGGTGTGTGTTCTACTAAAACTATTTACTAGATTATTCTGTCGCGTGAGCCAATCGTTGTTTACTGCCATTCTCGGTAATTCGTCATCACTTCCGTTGTATTGCCTGCCAAATACAAATGGGAACATATCCATAAAATTTTTATCATTTAAATCCACGCCTAAAACACGGCTAGTCGGTCTAAACCCTGGCAATACTGTTCCATTCTGAGAATTAAAATTCACCGATATGGTTTTAACAGACATTACTACTCGCGCAAGGTACTCCAGTAACAAGTTCTCTTTTTCAGGTTCTACCTTTTTCTTTGTAGTGTCTTTAGGGTTATTTTGTTTAATTATCGGTTTTACATTCGATGTTTTATTACTGTTTGCACTCTTTGAATTTATTTTTTTGAAGTAAGGTATTTTATTGTAAAGGCTCACCATATTAAATTGTCCATTCCACGCATGTGTATTGCTGTTTTGAACGGTGTTACCCATAGTATCCTGACCCAAAGCAAACGGAGTTCTCTGCCAGCTGTAGTTAACTCCGTATTTGTAGGTTGCTGTAACAAAGTCCAGGATTGGAATTTTGTTGATTGGAATGTTCCAGTTTAGATTTGCTTGATGTCTATAATTTGTACTTACACCCAGATCTGTAATATTTCTCAGTATAGAATCTTTTTCTGGCCGGGTGTCTATTCTGCCTTGAGGCTCAAAAACCCTCGCGTCATTAGTCGCCGTAAGATCCAGCTTAATGCTTTTTGAAAGATCGTATCGAACACTATAATTTCTGTTGAATGTGATGTTTTTATTGAAGAATGTCTGAGTGAAAGCATCATTGGTAATATTTCTGTTTTTTACTTCACTGTAATTTCTGTTTATGTCTCCTGTAAAACTAAGCTGGGATGGGACGAGGTAAAAATTAAAATCTTTAACAAGTGCCATCCATTTATAGTTCATTAATTTGGATTTTGATTTCCCAAATGGTTTGTAATTCTTTGGTTGCGTCTGAAAGTTGTAATTGATGGCGCCGCGAATATTTTTTTGCATGTTGTACTCAATGTTTATATTTCTTTTGAATACTTCGCTATACGAATAGGTGAATGCAAAATTCTCTATGTCGTAAATGTGATTGCCTTTCTGATTTTTTCCTTTATCTTTTTTGACGTTTGTAAAATTTAAGCTTCTCCGTGTTGTTACATCCAGCGTTGTTTGTCTCAAACTGTCTCTGTAATTTTTTGGGAGTGAATTATCATTAAGGATAGGCCTTAAAAGAATATCTGGATCAAGTGGGTTGAACTGCGGGGTAATTTGTGTTTGAGAAATTCCTGCATACATTGGTAATCTAATATTCCATTTTTCTGGAAAAAATTTACCAAGTTGTAAGCTACTGCTCAAGTCGAACTGTCTGTTAAATTCCCTCGATCTTTCACTTACTTTTTTCTCAATGCTTCCGTAAAACGGTGTCATTATACTTCCGGCAAGAGCCATTGTTCCGAGGTCTGCAAGCTTTGCCTGAATTCTAACGTTGGCTGCCGCACCACTTTGCTGATCAAAGTCTGTAAGGCGCAATTCATTGACCCAAACCTCTACACATTTTGGTTCATTGTCTCCGGTCTTGGGGTTTCGCACCCCGATCATAAAACATTTTACCGTTGCAAGATTGGGACTTCCTTTTATTGTCAATTTTTTTCCATTTTCAAGAATGAAGGTTTTAGGTACCGTAAGTGGTGTTTGCGATGAAAAATATTCACTGTTTCGCAATTGCTTTTTCGATGTTAGCGTTTCAAAATCAACAATCATTTCATTGTTAGCAGGCCATACCTTATATCTGTCATCTTCGCTATTGTCAGAGTATGTACCCGGATTCGTGAGTTGTAGAGGTACTTCGTACTCATAGTAATTGTCATTGAAGTCAGTTCCTATCCTCATGAAGGCAGTTACATCTCCGTCTTTAATTTCAGAAGCCCCAAGTTTTTCTGCGTGTACAAACATTTTTATTTTCTTGAATGAACGTACATCCATGTCAACGTTTTTGAATGCAGCTCTTGCGCCGCCGTCTTTCAAGTTACAAGTACGCATAACCAAAGCTTGTTCGTTAAGCAAGACAAGATTTGTTGTTTGTACATTCTGTTGTTGATTAATCCCCGGAGGTAGCACATAGTTAATAGGTGTTCTAGTTCCGTTTTCCTGAATGTTTACTGCAGAAATATCGAAAGAGCCTTCCGCATCATCAGCCGCTAAATAATCTCCAGGCTGAGTTAAATCAAATAGATACCTTCTCCAGTCTGCTCGTACCAATTCAAATCTGGCCATTCTTAGTGTAACAGCTCGATCAAATCCTTTAAGATATACGCGCATGAATCTTATTGAATTAAATCCTTCGATACTTCCTATTTTCTCTTCGAATGAAGTAATTGGAATTTTCAGTTGGTACCATTTAACTTTTTTAGTTGTGCCATCAGGCTTCTGATAGCTTTCTTCAAAAACATTGCTGATAAAATTATTTCCGACATTAAATTCATTGAAATCTGCAGGTCCCAGTCTTATGTGATATTTATAATAAGATTCAGACTCGTTCATGGTATTGTCCTTGTTGATGTCTTCAATGTTTGGAATAGTAGTTGCTCCGGTTGGATAACCGCCGCTATTTAAATCTTTATATTGCGCTTCTGTAGGAGAGTTACCCTCTGTCCCGTTGAATTTTCTGTAACGCTCAAGTGTATTGAGTTGCTGGTTGTCATAATCATCACCGCGGTAAAAGTGATAATCATCTGCTGAAGGATCCAAACCAAATTCAGAGGCCTTTGCAGGAACGTTGGTGTTAATCCAGGATAAATAATTGGAAAATTTATTTTGTTCTTTAGAGTTGATCATCCCATCAAAACCAACATCTTGAAAAGGTCTTGCGTTTTCATCTATGCTGAACGCATTGATAATAGGAGATACAACAGGAATAACTGCAACATTGTTTTCAGTTGATGAAACAGCAGTAGAATTGGCCGCGTCAATGGGAAGTCCATTTTCATAACTCATACTTCCATCTTTGATAATATCTTCTGAGATGTTTCCAAGATCAATGTACATATCACCGGAGGTAGGAGGATTTGACCCACCGTGTGCCGGTCCATAGTCTGTATCGTATGGATCCATCATAAAAATTTGAATTGCTTCAATGTTCGCCGCTTGGAAATCATTTGTCTCAAGCCTTCTCATCATGCCTCCCCATCTAGAAGTCGGGTTGGCTAACCTTTGCGTAGACAAGTCCCATCCTGAAGATATTCCTGGAACAGGGTCTGTTTCAAAGTTGTAAGGACCTCTTTCATCCGGATAAAATGTAAGGTTGAGTGCGGGCATGTTTACAGGTTGGCCATTAGGAGGTTGTTTATTTGGGAATAACCTGCTTTCAATGATTTGTCTCGTGTAGTTATTGTGAAACCAGTTATTGTCGTTGTAATAAGATGGAGTTAGGTCAGTTGTTTTGTTATAAAATAATGGATCAATAGTATACCAATTCAAAAGTGCACGATTTACACCTCCTCTGATATCGTTAGAGAAATTTGATTCAGGAAAAGCGTTCGATTGATTCTGAGGAATTGAAGCCAAAGACCAAGCACCTTGATTTCTCAAGTCAATGAGTGAAATGCTACCTTCAAAATCATCAATGTAAGAATTTCCCCCTCTTCCTATAGCTTTACTTGATCCGGGAATCAGTTGTGCAACTTCACCCTGGACTGAAATATTAGAGGCCTCTTTGGTTGAAATAAACGGTAGCTTGTCAATTAAGCGCGTAATAATTGGTGCATCAGATCTCCAGTTTACATCAAGCCCCCATTGAATATTTGAAACAGGTTCGTCTCCTGCATTTACTTTTTGCGTAAGGGGTCTCTCGTTTAATCGTAATAAAGTACCACCAACAGTGAGATCTCTATTGAAGCGATAATCAAGTCTTGTACCTATCAAACTTTTTTGCTGAATATTAAAAAGTGAATTGCTTTCGAGAGAAATTTTAATTGGTTGTCCGGAATTCATGATACTTTCATTGATGATCTTCACGCGTCCAAGAGTGTAATCAACAGTGTAATCCACGTTTTCATTTAACTTAACCCCACCGGCAGTTACAGTAACAGCTCCTTGTGGAATGTTGGTGGCATTGAGTGAAATTTCTGATCCGGTTGCAGATTTATAGGTTCCCTTAAATTTAAATCTGTTTTTCTCAGGAAGTTGTTGTGCTGAAACTTTAGTGGAATCGTACAGTTCCTGATAAATGTATTTATTCGCGTTCGGAAAATCTCCGGCTGCAAATTTTGATTTTAAGTGGCTACCGAAGGGTTCAAGCACTGGAAAGTAAATTCTACCTGTATTGGCATTTACCGTTATGCCATTCACAAAATCGAATACGCCATCACTAATTGCATCACCATTAACGGATAGTTTATCTACATTCATTACCTCAACCAAAGGTTTTCCGTTAACGCTCCCAAATGGGAGGTAAGGAACATCAACTCCTGTTGCTATGTTGTTATAATAAATCTGCAGATTGAAGTCTTGTGGATTTAATTGGTAAGCACCCGTTGAGTAAACGTTTTTCATCATCAAATCCCACATTGGATAAAAAGTATTAAGCTGAGTTGATTTCAGCATTTTTAAATACAATGAAGAATCAGAATATGGAAATTGATCCGAGAACTCACCAACCTGAAATGTATTTCCGTTTATAGTATATTGAAATGCAACTGCAAGCACTTCATCATAATTGAGTGATTGGTTTAGTGAGATGTAACCCAATTTAGAATTTAGTGTGAATTCAGAGGGCGATAATTTTCGTGCACGTTGTACGGTTTCAAATTCCCTTCCGCCTAAAAATGTTCTTCCCGGGTTGCAATTTGAACTGTTGTTTTGTGGCACTGAAAGATAATTGGATGCATTTGCAAAAACACGATCAAATAGAATAGGATTTGGTGAAAGGGGACTATTTGTAATCATAGCGTACAAACTGTTGGAACCGTTAGAAGGGAAAATACCGGCACTGTCCACAACGGTGTAATTGGTATTACAAAACGGATCAAGTAGTTGAGGTGCAATATGATTTGCATCTTCCCCTATATCTGCAAACGCAACAATATTTCTGGTATTTTCTGTCTGGTTTGTTCTGTTGGTCATGTAAACTTCAATCTTTGTGATAACAATTGGCGTTGCAATTACAGGAATACTTGTAAGAGAAGATTCGTAAATATCTCTGAAATATTGTGAAAGAAAATAATGTCTGTTCGCCTCATAGTTATCACCTTGAACAACAAAATTGGTAGTTTGAGCTCCGCCACTCACGGTAACTTCAGATTTTTTCCCACGCTGCTGGGTAAAGATTATGGATTGTTTCAACTTACCGAATTGCAAATCCGTCCTAATACCAAAAAGTGAAGTTGCTCCCGTGATAAGTGATCCTTGTAGTGGAAGACTTACGTTACCGGCTTCAATTTTTTTAATGATTTCGTCTTCAAGACCGGTATATTCCAGCTTCATTTGATTTTCAAAATCAAAACTTGCCTCAGTATTGTAATTTGTCGTGAGTTTTAATTTTTCTCCAATTTTTCCAATAAGGTTTAATTGAACACGCATGTTGAAATCGAAATTGGTAATTCTCCTTTGTCTTACGGGGAGGGCAGGATTTTCAGTTTTGTTCTGGTTAATACCGAAAATAAGTTCTGCAGATCCTTGCGGACGAATATCAACAACATTACTCCCAAAAATTCTTTCAAACCATTCACCTCCAACAGTAAGTTTTGGTATTAAAGGTTTGTTCTGTGATGTGTTGTCTGCTTCAATTCTTGAACGGAAATATTTTTTTACTCCCTGTGTGTAAATAAAGTTTCTGTATTCTTCCTCGTCCATTTCAATGGGGGGGCGATACATCATATCTCCAATCTTCTGTGTTACAATGTAAATTTTCTGTTTTGCATCGTAAATAACTTCGGTTTTTATGTTGGAGGCCTGACTGAGCATTAAACCTCCTTGCTCATAGAATAGTCCTGAGCCATAATCCTGATCTTTGAAATCGTAATGAAGTTTTTCGTGAAGATCTATTTGAGGTGTGTCCGAAACTATCTTTTTTAAGTGAACGGGTAATATATACTCTACTGATTTTTTTTTCGGTAGCTCTAAAGGAAATCTGTTAAAATCTGCTTCAATGGAATTACTATTAATTTTATTAGCTTCAGGAGTTGAAATTGCAGCAGAAATCAATACCACCACAGCGGCCAGAAGAGTCAGGTTGAGCAGTATTTTATTTTTTGAAAGCAAAATTTTATCTGATGTGTTATGTTTTCAGATGAAGATCTTGATGAGTTAAAAATTTTTCAAGGCCGCCTTTACCAGGTTTTCAACGTTATCACTGCTTACTCCTTGTTGTTTCATAGCTTTTTCAAGGGCCTTCTCGGCAGCTGCTTTTGCAAATCCAAGCATGACCAAAGCCATTAACGCTTCCTCCTTGTTTTTATTGTATAATGGTGTAATAATAGAACTGATTCCTCCTTCGTGTTTACCCATTTTCCCTTTAAGATCAACAACTATCCGCTGAGCTGTTTTTTCCCCAATGCCTTTAATGCTTTTAAGCAGGGACACATTAGCGGTGTTTATTGCACCTGAAATTTCTAACGGGCTTAATGAGGACAACATTAAAATCGCACTTGAACCGCCCACACCACTTACAGATATTAGTTTTCGGAAAAGCTCTCTTTCCTCCTCGTCAGCAAATCCGTAATATCTTGGGTTATCATCTCTCACAAAAACAGATTCAACAAATAATTTCACTTCATCTTTACCATCTGTCTTTGAATAGGTCGAAAGTGAAATGATCAGCCCGTATCCAATACCATTAGTTTCAATAATTGCGAATGCTGGGTTTTTTGAAACAACTTTACCTTTTATAAAATCAATCATTTTTATCTCTGTGTTTGAGCATCAACAACTGCAATAGTAATCATGTTAACAATCTCACGAACCGAACTTCCAAGTTGTAAAATGTGTGCTGGCTTACGAAGACCCATTAATACAGGTCCAATCGCCTCTGCTCCTGCAAGTTCCTGCATCAGTTTGTAGGAAATATTTCCGCTCGCCAGGTCAGGGAAAATCAGTGTGTTCACGTTTTTGTCTACAAGCTGAGAAAACCCAAATTGTTCCTTTAGCAAGTTATTGTTAAGAGCAAAATTAGCTTGCAAATCTCCGTCAACAGTCAGTCCGGGATATTTATCATGGAGTATTGAAACTGCTTTTTTCACTTTGTCAGGTACTGGCCCCGGTACAGATCCGAAGTTCGTATACGACAGTAAAGCAATCCGAGGAACTATACCGAATCTCTTGATTGTACTTGCTGCAAGCAAAGTAATCTCAACCAATTGTTCTGCGGTTGGGTCAATATTCATTGTGGTATCGGCAAAAAAGTATGGGCCTTTTTTGGTCATCAGAATGTAAAGACCTGCAACAAGTTTATTTGCATCAGAGACACCTATGCACTGCATGGCAGGAATTAAAGTTCCGGAATATTTTCTTGTTAAACCGGAAATCATCGCGTCTGCCATTCCTGATTCGACCATCATACTTCCAAAGTAATTTCTTTCACGCATTAATTTTTTGCAGTCATAGAGCGTCATACCTTTTCTCTGTCTTTTTTTCCAGAGTAATTCGGCAAAAGAATTTCTATGTCCTTCTTCTTCATCAGAATAAGGATCGATTATGGGAACATCATTCAGCTCAAGAGAATATTCATCAATCAGTTTTAAGATTTTGTTTTTGTTTCCTAGCAATATAGGTTTGGCAATACCCTCATCTTTTACAACCTGCGCCGCTTTCAAAATTTTGTATGTGTCAGCTTCAGAAAAGACTACACGTTTCGGATTACTTTTTGCTTTTGCGGCGAGCGATTTCGTAAGCTTATTGTCTTTACCTAGTCTGTTGTCAAGCTCTGTTTTATAGGCTTCCCAATCTTCAATTTTTTTCTTCGCAACTCCTGAATCAATTGCTGCCTTAGCAACAGCGGGAGAAACAGTTGAGATTAATCTCGTATCAATTGGTTTTGGAATGATATAATCAGGTCCGAACGAAAGATTTTTTGCTCCGTATGCAAGGTTTACAGTATCCGGTACAGGTTCTTTTGCAAGGCTGGCAATAGCGTAAACCGCAGCAAGCTTCATCTCTTCGTTAATCTGCGTTGCTCTGACGTCGAGAGCTCCTCTGAAAATAAAAGGAAAACCAAGCACATTATTAACTTGATTGGGGTTGTCAGATCTGCCTGTGGCAATTATGATATCTTTTCTAGCTTCAGTAGCTTCTTCAAATGAAATTTCCGGTGTTGGATTTGCAAGAGCGAACACAATACAATTTGGTGCCATGCTCTTTATCATTTCCTGTGATACAATGTTTCCCTTGCTAAGACCGACAAAAACATCAGCTCCAACCAAAGCCTCTGCAAGGCTCGACACATCCTTTCTGTCGTTGGCAAAATATGCCTTATTCTCATCAAGGTCATTTCTTTCCTTGGTGAGTGGCCCTTTACTGTCGAGCATAAGAATGTTTTCACGCTTCACACCAACAGCAACATAAAGTTTACCGCACGAAATGGCTGAGGCGCCAGCGCCATTGATTACAATTTTTACTTCATTCAGTTTTTTTCCTGATAATTCGATAGCGTTTATTAGTGCGGCAGTAGAAATAATAGCAGTGCCATGCTGGTCGTCATGCATTAGCGGAATATCCAACTCTTCTTTAAGTCGTCTCTCAATTTCAAAACATTCAGGTGCTTTTATATCCTCCAAATTAATTCCGCCAAATGTTGGGGCTATGTTTTTTACAGTAGTGATGAATTCATCAATATTTTCTGTACTGATTTCTATATCGAAAACATCTATGTCTGCAAAAATTTTGAATAGTAGTCCTTTACCTTCCATTACGGGTTTTGATGCTTCAGCGCCAATATTTCCCAATCCGAGCACAGCAGTTCCGTTTGAAATAACTGCAACTAAATTTCCTTTGGCAGTGTATTTATAAACATCATCTTTGTTTTCTGCTATTTTAAGGCAAGGCTCTGCTACGCCGGGTGAGTAGGCGAGTGTAAGATCTCTTTGCGTACTGTATGGTTTGGTTGGAATTACTTCAATTTTTCCCGGACGACCATGTTCATGATAATCTAGTGCGTCCTGTTTATTGAATTTTGCCATTTTTTTTAGTTTTATGCGGATAGCGAAGATAATTAAATTAAAGAGGAGAATAAAACTAAAATTCGAGCTAAAATGCCTAATTAGTTTGTATGCTGATCGATAAATTGATGTATATTCACGGTTAATATGGCCGATAAGAAAAAACTGATAGTTTTTACAGGTGCTGGAATGAGTCAGGAAAGTGGAATTCAAACTTTCCGAGATAGTGGTGGCCTTTGGGAGCAATATAGAGTTGAGGATGTCGCAACACCTGAGGCATGGCGTAAAAATCCTGAGTTGGTTCTTAACTTTTACAACGAAAGAAGGAAGCAAATTCTTGCCGCTAGACCGAATCTAGGGCATAAATTGCTGGTTACCCTTGAAGAAAAGTTTGAAGTAAAAATTATTACTCAAAATATTGACGATTTGCATGAGCGTGCCGGTTCAACAAATGTTATGCACCTGCACGGTGAAATTTTATTATCCCGAAGCACCTTTAATGAAAAATTGACCTATAAAATTAAAGGTTCAAAAATTACCATTGGTGAAAAATGCGAGAAGGGTTCGCAACTAAGGCCTCATATTGTATGGTTTGGAGAAGAAGTTCCAATGATGGCTTCGGCAATTGATTTAGTTTCAATTGCTGATATTTTTGTTGTTGTAGGAACCTCTCTCAACGTTTATCCTGCAGCAAATTTGGTACAGTACGCCCCTCAGTTTTGCCCTAAATATCTAATCGATCCCGGAGATTTTTCAGGAATGCAAATGGGGAATTTTACACATTTGAAGGAGACAGCATCTTCAGGTGTGCAAAAATTAATAGATGCGCTTGATTCCCTTCAGGGTAAAGCGAGATAAGGATTAATCTAAAACTTATTTAGCAACAATTAGTTTTCTTGTTCCTGATATTTTATCATTCACAACAATACTGTAGAAGTAAATGCCACTACTCATTTCTTCAGTATCTAAAATAATTTTACCTGATTTTTCTTCCAATTTTATTTCTTTTATCAAGGTTCCAACAGCATTATAAATTTTAATTTTTGCATTGGCTTCAAAAGGGAAGTCGTAACGTATCGCGGTACATCCGTTTGTCGGGTTAGGTTGCGGATTGGTAAAATGAAACTGTTTTAAGTTTGCAGAACTAATTCCTACCCCAGTAATGTGATAATTGATGGTTACATTTACAGAATCAGCCGTGTTGTTTGAATCCCAGAATGTATATCTTATTACTCTTGTTCCTGTTATTGAGCAAGGAGAAAATAAACTATGAAATCCGATTCCGGTAGAAGAAAAACTGGCAGTTGCATTTGAATTAATCGTAATGGTTCCTGTTGTTTGCGTTGCGACCCAAGTTGAAGGTAGACACACATTCCAACATATTTGAACAGTGTCCTGATCAGGCAAAGAATAATTAAATCCTGATACGATTGTTCTTTTTAGTTTAACGGTCTTACCGGAGCTTGCAATGTTTTTAACATCAAATTCTTTTTCAATATCGGTTGTAGGGTCTCCCCATAGATCAATTGCAGCGTTGCTCACATCAGTATGGTTGTTGTCCGGGTCTAGAACCTGAAAACTGCTTTGAGCATTAACGATGTTAAATGCTAAAAATAAAGAAAGTAATAGTAGTAATTTTTTCATATTGTTATTTCAGAAGTAAATTTAAGCAAGAAAAATTTAAAATTCAAGAGCTATTGTCTATTGAATGAACTCCATAGCTTTAGATACCATAGCTTCTGAACCAATGAAAAGCGGAGTCCTCTGATGCAATTCATTTATTTCCAAGTCCAAAATACGTTTTTTACCATCAGTTGCCTTTCCGCCTGCCTGCTCTATAATAAATGCAAGTGGGTTACATTCATATAGAAGTCTCAGTTTGCCTTTAGGAGATTTAGTAGTTGTAGGGTATATGTAAATTCCACCAACAATTAAGTTCCTATGTATGTCTGCAACGCCTGAACCAATGTACCTAGATGAATAAGGTCTTGATGTTACCTTATCTTCCTCCTGGCAAAATTTGATGTATTGTTTAACTCCATCAGGAAAATGCAGATAATTCCCTTCGTTTACAGAGTAAATGTTTCCTGTTTTAGGAGTTTTAAGATTAGGATGTGAAAGGCAAAATTCTCCAATACTTGGATCAAGTGTAAATCCGTTAACACCTTTTCCGGTTGTATATACCAACATTGCAGAAGAGCCATATATAACATAGCCTGCAGCAACCTGATCTGTACCTCTTTGAAAAAAGTCTTCTTTTGTTCCCGGTCCGGACAATGATTGCCTTCTATAGATTGAAAATATGGTGCCTACTGAAACATTTACATCAATATTGGAGGAGCCATCGAGTGGATCTATAGCAACAACGTATTTTGCATTTCCGGAAACGCTTGAGTCTATTGGTATGATCTCTTCGTTTTCTTCAGATGCAATAGCACAACATTCACCCCCTGCTTTAAGCGCGGCAATAAATTGTTCGTTCGCAAAAACGTCGAGCTTTTTTACTTTTTCTCCTTGAACATTTATCTCACCGGTGTCTCCAAGAATTTCTACCAGACCCGCTTTACTTACAGACCTATTTACAATTTTTGCCGCTATTCCTATGTCTCTGAGAAGTCTAGAAAGCTCTCCTTTTGCGTATGGAAAATCGTTCTGTTTCTCAATTATAAATTGTCCGAGTGTCTGAGCCTTCATGCCGTTAAAGAAATTATTTCGATTTGAATTTAAAAATCAAAACGAGCTTTATGATCTTCAATGTTGGCCAGTTTTTTCAATGCTTCAGTTGGTTCGTACTGTGCTCTGGAACCAAATCCCATTGAATAATTTTTTTGTAAGGCTTTTATATCTTTTATCTTTTCAGCATCAATAACATTATCTACCTGAACTACCCATACCCCGGTATTTCCTTTTCCTGCTTTTAATTCACCTTTTTTAATGGATGTCATTGTAGCAATTAACTCGTTTTCGTTTCCAAATTTTGGAACTGAGTAAGAATTAAATTGCATTTTTTCAGCTTTTTCAACTGTAAGGCCTGTTTTAGCGGCAAAATCGTCGATACCTTTCGATGATTTTAATTTTGTATTGAAATCAGAAAGTATTTTTTCTGCCTTTTTCATGTCCTTAACTTTTGTGGTTACCTCTTCTTTTACGACCTCAAACGGAAGCGTACCTTTTTCTTTGATTTTTTTGATATGGGTAACCACTATTTTATCACCAATCACGATAGGAGCCAATACCTGCCCGGCAGACCCTTTGTAAACTTCTCTAACCAATTGTTTAGGGCTTTCAGTCTGACTTTGGAAACCGGGTAAATACATATCGCTTTCCTTTAAATCATCATTTACCCTTTTATTAAGCTTTTTAGCATCTACAGCTTTATTGAAAGTTTCAGCAGTGTTGTTTTGTCCTGCAAATTCGCTGGCTTGTGTTAAGAAGTTTTGGCGTGTAACATCGCTTGGTCTCAACTCTCTTGAAATAGTTGCAATCTTATACTTTTTCTTTTGTGATTTGCTTGTTTCCAATATTTCCATGATGTGATATCCAAAATCAGTTGGAACAACATTAATTTGCCCTGTTTTTCCGGTTAGCGCAAAACTTTTAAATTCCGGTACGTATCCACTGCTCTCGTTAACCCAACCGTAATCACCGCCTTTCCCGGTCCACTTATTTGTATCACCTGTCGGGAAAGCCTGTTTATTTTTGATTAATTCAGGATTACTCTTAATATCAGGTCTCTTTTTACCCGGGTCATCAGAAAATTTTTCACAAAATTCATCCCACTTTTTTCTGTCTTTCACTAAAATATCCTTTAAACTGTCAGCCATTTTTTTTGCTTGTTCCGGACTGCGTTTTACATCTTGCGATCTTGGATTTGCTTTAGCAATCAAAATATGCCTCACTCTTCCTGAATCACTAACTGTTTCTGTACCTCTCATTTTAATTAACTTGAAGCTATTTCCATCTTTAAATGGTCCGAATACAGTTTTAATCGGAGAGGTATAAAATGATGAGTCAATCTCGGGAGAAAGTTTGTCTTTGGTAAAAGATGAAACATCAGCCATTCCGGTTGTGTTAATAGCTTGAGTATATGCCGAATCTTCACTCAATTCGCCTGCACTAAATTCCGGTTTCATTCTGCTAAGTTCGGCTGTAAGACTGTCAATATCTGCTTTGGAAGGAATCACTTCCCAAACAATATACTCTATACTTCTAGATGGATTTTCATTTTGAAATTCATACTGATGACTATCATAATATTGTTTTAGGTCGTTATCATCAAACTTGATGTCTTTATCTGCGATATCCGCCAACTTCTTAAATACAAACCTTGCGTCAATATTTCTATTTTGCGCCTCGTGGCTCATTTGCGCTTCAATAGCGGTTGTGTAAAGTCCACCTTTAATCAGAGCAACATATTTATCGGTCATCCTTTGCTGACGAACATAATTTTCAATTTGCTTCCACATTTTTTCCTGATCGGGTTGGAAACCTGCAACCAATTTGTTTAATTCCTGAACATTTAGTGAGCCGTCAGGATTACCAAATGGGGGATTAATTTTTTGCGTTTGCTGATCACGAAATTGGTTTACGATAATTTGATGTGGATGCACAAGCATTTGGTCGTACAACTCTTCATTGCTTACCTCAATTCCAAGCTTTTTATATTCTTTTTCAATAACCATCTCACGAATGAGGTCTTCCCATGCCTGATTTATTGCTTGTTGATTTACCTGTTCGCTAGGTTGTTGACCTCTTGATAAATCCTCTTTCAGTTTTGCCACTTTCTCTTGGAAAACTCTGGCATCAACACTAATTCCGTCAATCGTTCCAACTGAATTCTCGTTATCACCCCCGCCGAAAATGGAGCCCATGCCACCATTTCCCATCGAAAGTTGAAGAATAAAAAGAATAATTGCTAAACCAACTATTCCGACCAATAAACCGGTTCTTTTACGAATTGATTCTAAAACGCTCATATTATCGCTTTTAAATAAGGGCAGCAAAGATAAAATAATCGTCATACAAAAGAAATTTTAAACAACTGATTTATTTTTATTTTGTTTTTAAAATAAATTACTTTAAAAGTAAATTTGTTGCATGAGACCAAAGGTTTTGTTTTTGGATTCTGTTCATCCTAAATGTGCAGAAATTTTGCAACATTCTGGTTTTGAATGCCTTATTAATTATAATTTGACTGATGAGGATTTAAAACAGCAGTTGCTTGAGGTTGACGCAGTGGTGGTAAGAAGCAGGTTTAGATTAACTCGTGAGATACTAATCAACACAAAAAAATTAAAGTGTATTGCACGTGCTGGAGCAGGAATGGAGAACATTGATGTAGACTTTGCTGAAAAAATGGGAATAAGTTGTGTTCATGCTCCGGAAGGTAACAGTGATGCAGTGGCAGAACATGTTGTAGGCATGTTATTGATGTTGTTTAATAATCTGGGAAGAGCCGATCAGCAAGTACGAAGGGGAATCTGGCTACGGGAAAAAAACAGAGGTATTGAATTAAAAGGAAAAAAAGTTGGAATTGTAGGATATGGAAATATGGGTAAGGCACTTGCTCAGAGACTTGTTGGTTTTGGAGTAGAAATACATGTTTATGATAAGTATTTGACAGGATTTCAAACAGAAAAAGTAAAAGAATGTTCAATGCAGGAGTTATTTGATGAATGTGATGTTTTAAGCTTGCACGTTCCTTACAACGCAGAAACAAATTATTTGGTAAGCTCTCAATGGATTCATAGCTTTAAAAAACCTTTTTACCTGGTCAATACTTCAAGAGGAAAATGCTTGAAAACTTTAGATTTGATTGATGCCCTCGAATCTGGTAAAGTTTTGGGTGCATGCCTTGACGTTTTGGAATTTGAGGCTGTTTCATTTGAGAATATCGACCATGAAAATTTACCGATTGAATTTAAGAAGCTTGCCTCAAGTGAAAAAGTGGTCTTATCTCCACATATTGCAGGATGGACAAACGAGAGTAATGTGAAAATAGCCACAATTTTGGCAAATAAAATAATTCAAGTTTTTTATTGATAAAAATTATTACTAGGTTTGAATAAATAATCGAATTTTAATCTTATTTGATGAAAGCTAATAAACTTCATATTTTATTTCCTCTGTTGTTTCTTTTTTCTTTTATTAAAACACAAACTGTTATTTGGACCGAAAATTTTAATAATGGTTGTACAGCTGCATGTACAGCAGTAGGATACAACGGGGTTAATGGCGCTTGGACTCAAAGTGTCACCGGTACGGAAGGTGCGGATCCTAATGCCTGGTATGTCAGTTGCGCAGAAAATAATCAGGGTATAGGTAATTGCGGTGCAGGTTGTGGTTCAAACCAAACTTTACACATTAGTGCTGCTTTGGGAAATTTTATTTGCCCTAATGACTGTGGTGCGGCCTATGATGCAGGGGGATTGTGCGGTATTTTGAGTTGTCCTCAAACAGATAGAAGAATTGAATCACCAAGCATAAATCTTACAGGTCAAAGCAACGTTACATTAAGCTTTGCTTACATTGAACAAGGACAGGGGACCACAGACAACTGTACCATATGGTATTTTGATGGAACCACATGGAGTTTTTTGTTCGACACTCCCGCAACCAATAATGCTACATGTGGGGGACAGGGACTATGGACTTTATTTACTATACCTTTGCCCGCAAGTGCCAACAACAATCCCAACGTAAAAATTGGTTTTAGGTGGGTTAACAATGATGATGGTGCAGGTGCAGATCCATCTGTTGCAATTGATGACGTCACTCTTACAGTTCCTGGAAACACGCCATTACCGGTCCCAACATTTACTGTTACTTCCCCGGTTTGTCAGGGCACCAGTTTGAGTTTAAATGGAACATCTACCAATAGCCCGCTTTTATGGCAATGGAGTGTTGCTCCGGCAGGACCTGTTATTGCTAACCCATCCGCTCAAAACACAAACATTTTATTTATCTCCCCAAATACCTACACAATAACGTTAACCGTTAGTAACGCGGGAGGTTCCAACAGTGTTACTCAAACAGTTACTGTAGATCCGGAACCCGTTGTAGTTGTAACTCCCAATCCTGTTGTAATATGTGGTGGGGCCAGCCAAAACTTAACAGCAAGCGGTGCTAATTCTTATTTATGGTCTCCTTCAACCGGCTTAAGTCAGACAACAGGAGCCTCGGTTACCGCCACTCCAACAGCTAATATTAGCTATACTGTAATTGGAATATCTGCATCCGGAAATTGTGACGATACGGTTACGGTTCCTGTTACTGTTTCCGCCTCAATAACTGCAAGTGCAAGTGCAACTTCCACGGTAATATGTTCCGGGGGAAGTACTACTTTAACAGGTAGCGGAGGCGCTAACTATTCTTGGGCTCCTCCTGCAGGATTGAGTTGTACTAATTGTCAAAGTCCTGTGGCAAGCCCTACTGTCAATACCACCTATTCATTAACTGTAAGCAGTGGTACATCGTGTCCTACTGCAAGCACAACCATTAGCGTTTCAGTTACTCCGGGAGTTGTTGCAACAGCGTCTGCATCAAACACAAATATTTGCGCAGGAAACAGTACCACACTAAACGGCTCAGGTGGTGGAACCTATTCTTGGTCACCTCCAACAGGCTTAAGCTGTACCAATTGCCAAAGTCCTGTTGCCTCCCCAACAAATACAACAACATATACCGTAACAGTAACCAATGGAACTTGTGCCCCTGCCACTGCTTCTGTTACTATTAACGTGAATCCCGCTACAATTGCATCTGCAACGGCAAGTCAGTCCGTGATTTGTTCAGGTCAAACCACTAGTTTAAATGCTAGTGGAGGGGGTACATATTCTTGGTCGCCTTCAACAGGTTTAAGTTGTACAAATTGTCAAAATCCTATTGCTACTCCGACTGGCAATATAACCTACACTGTAAGTGTTGTCAATGGAACTTGTCTAGCCGCTACCGCAACAGTTGGTATTACAGTAAATAATTGTGTTCCGCCTGTTGCAAGTTTTACTTCATCTCAATCCACATTCTGTACGGGTGATTGCATTAATTTCATAAATACATCAACAGGAAGCCCAACCACTGTTAACTGGCAATTTATTGGTGGTTCTGCGAGTCCTTCAACATCCACATCAAATTCGGTTACCGTTTGTTTTTACACCCCCGGTACATATACAGTACAATTGAATGTTTCCAACTCCAGCGGATCTGCAGTAGAAACACAAACCATCTTTGTAGCTCCTCTTCCAATTGCCAATGTGTATCCATCGCTTGACACTATACCATATGGAACGTCGACTGTTTTGGTCGCAAGTTCAGGCGATTCATTGTATAATTGGACACCTGCCTCTTCTGTAGCATGTTCAACTTGTTCTCTGGCAACTGTAACCCCAACATCAGACACTTGGTATTATTGTACTCAAACAAATGAATACGGTTGTAGCGCAGTTGATTCTGCATTGGTTATTGTTGACATTATATGCGGTGATGTATTTGTGCCTTCAGCATTTTCGCCAAATGGAGATTATAATAATGATGTTTTAAAGGTTCGCGGCAATTGTTTGGTGAGTATGACATTTTTGATTTTTGATAGGTGGGGAGAAAAGGTATTTGAAAGTGAAAATCCAAGCATTGGTTGGGATGGTACATTCAAAAGTAAGCCATTGGATACTGCCGTTTTCTTTTATCAGTTAACTGCTAAAACTGCAGACGGAAAAACTCATGAGCTAAAAGGAGATATTACTTTGATCAGATAATTATGAGAATAAAATTTTTAATATTTATACAATTTATTTTTTTGGCTATTTATTCTCAAGATTTACATTTCTCCAATTTTAATTTTTCACCACTTGTTTTAAATCCGGCTCAGGCGGGTGTACAGAGTGATTTTCGGGCGGTCGCAAATTATCGTGATCAATGGAGCAGTATTGGAGGAAACGGGTTTAAAACAATTAATGTTGCAGGGGATTTTACAGCATTTAAAAGTCACTCTAGGCCTGCCTGGCTTGGTACGGGTATTTCAGTAACAAATGATCAAGCCGGTGTAGGTTTATTAAATACGCTACAGGCCGATCTTTCATTTTCAGGTTGTGTGCAAAGTGATAAAAATATTTTTTCAGGCGGAATGCAATTTTCTTATTATCAGAAATCGCTAAATATGGGTAATTATTCCTGGGATAGTCAGTTTGATGGATTCAATTACAATCCAACACTTCCAAATATGGAATATTATACCAACACAAGCTTTAATTTTTTCTCGCTTGGTGCAGGCATAAATTGGTATTATAGTAAAACCGAGCACTATATGACTTCAAATGACGAATTAAAAGTTAATATGGGCTTTGGGATCTATCACTTCAATACACCTCGTAATTCATTCAAAAATTTAACCAACGAAAACCTGTTTCCTAAGGTTATTGCACACGGAAATTATTCAATTGGAATTCACAATAAAAAGTTCTGTTTATTACCCAGTTTTCTTATTGCTTTTCAGGGACCTAGTAGAGAGTTCGTAATAGGAAATCTTTTCAAGTTTATATTAAATGAAGCTTCACACTTTACACATATAAAAAAGGCTTTTGCAATATCGGTAGGAGGCTCTTATCGTAACAACGACGCCTTGATAGCACAACTTATGATTGAATATGATAGGTATGCAATCGGTGTTTCCTATGACATGACTACCTCTCAACTTAGAACCGCATCAAGGTATTATGGCGGATTGGAATTAAATTTCCGTTTTCACACCTTCAGAATGGCCAGTAAGGCATTAATGTGATAACTATCTTAATATTTCCTGAAAATTGTTTTTAATTGAACGTTTAAAAAATTTATTTTTGTTTAAAGAATAGATATATGATAGATTTAAAAGGTATAATTTCCATCTCCGGTATGCCCGGTCTCTACAAGGTTGTAGCCCAAAGTAAAAATGGCGTAATTGTAGAATCAATCAGTGATAAAAAAAGATTCCCCGCTTTCGCTTCACATAAAATTTCTTCATTAGAAGATATCAGCATGTTTACTACAGGTGATGATAAGCCAATTGCTGAAATATTGAAATCTATTTTTGACAAAGAAAACGGAGGGCCTTGTTTAGATTCAAAAAAAGAGGATAAAGAAATAATTGAGTATTTTTCTTCTGTCCTACCTGAATACGATAAAGTAAGAGTATACGTCAGTAACATGAGAAAGTTGTTCTCTTGGTACAATCAACTTCAGTCAACAGGAAATTTAAAAATTAAGGAGGCTGTTGAGTCTGAGGATTCATCAAAAAACGTTAAGCTAGAAGATACTTCAAAGACTGAAGTTAAAAAACCTGTCGCCAAAGCTAAAATCGGAAAAACACAGGCAGGTAATAGAAAAACAGCAGGGGTAAGAAAATCCGGAGCCGCATAAGCGGACTAAAAATTCGGTTTAAGTAGATATTTAGAATAAAAATCTGAAATGTGCTTAACCGCATCTTCTGCAGAGTCAACAATTTTAAAAAGATCCAAATCCACAGGATTTATGTTATGATGCTCAATAAGCATTGTGTTTTTTAGCCAGTCAATCATACCTGACCAATAATTTTTTCCAACTAGCACAACCGGGAACTCAGCAATTTTATTTGTTTGCACCAAAGTAAGTGCTTCGAATAATTCATCCATTGTTCCAAATCCTCCCGGCATGGCAATAAAGCCCTGAGAATATTTCAGAAAAATTGTTTTCCTTACAAAGAAATAATCAAAATTAATTGCTTTATCACGGTCTATGTAATCATTGTGTTTTTGTTCGAATGGTAAAACAATGTTCAACCCTACAGATTTTCCACCGCCTCTTCTGGCACCCTTATTTGCGGCTTCCATTATTCCAGGTCCACCTCCAGTGATTACACCGTATCCTTCTTTTACCAACTGATAAGAAATTTCTTCTGCAAGAATGTAATATGGATTATCTGCTTTTGTTCTTGCGCTTCCGAAAACAGAGACACAAGGCCCTATGCGTTGCATTTTTTCAAATCCTTCTACAAACTCACTCATGATTTTAAAAATCTGCCAAGAATCTGATGCCTTGATATCATTCCAGTCTTTTTCTGCAAAGGCTCTTCTAATCTTTTCTTCTTTTTTACTTTCTTCGTTCATAATTACTGTTTTTTAAAGTTCTTTTTTTAAGAATTTCGCCGTATGACTTTTTTTGTTTTTTATAATTTCTTCAGGTGTTCCTGTACATAGGATTTCGCCTCCTGATTTTCCTCCCTCGGGCCCTAAATCAATGATATAATCTGAACATTTTATAACATCCATATTGTGTTCTATAACAAGTACTGTGTTTCCGCTATCAACCAATCTATTCAATACGTCAAGTAATATCCTTATGTCCTCAAAATGAAGTCCGGTGGTCGGCTCATCTAATATGTAAAATGTATTTCCGGTATCACGTTTTGAAAGTTCTGTTGAAAGTTTTACTCTTTGTGCTTCACCCCCGGATAAAGTGGTTGCAGGCTGTCCGAGTTTTATGTATCCTAAACCGACTTCATTTAGTGTTTTTACTTTTTGATAGATAGATGGGATATGTTCAAAAAAACTTACTGATTGCTCAATTGTCATGTTTAAAACATCACTTATAGATTTCCCCTTGTATCTTACTTCTAACGTTTCACGGTTATAACGTTTCCCGTTACATTCGTCACAAGATACATACACGTCAGGAAGAAAATTCATTTCAATTGTTTTGAGTCCTGCACCCTGACACGCTTCACAACGGCCACCTTTTACATTGAATGAGAATCTTCCTGGCTTGTATCCTCTAATTTTAGATTCCGGCAATTCTGTAAATAAGTTTCTTATGTCGGAAAAAACATTGGTGTAAGTTGCAGGATTAGATCTGGGAGTTCTTCCTATTGGAGTTTGATCAATATCTATAACTTTATCTATATGTTGCAGACCTTCAATTTTTTTGTAAGGTAATGGTCGTTTTTCTGCCCCGTAAAAATGTTTATTCAAAGCAGGAAAAAGAGTTTCATTAATTAAACTTGATTTGCCACTTCCTGAAACGCCTGTGACACAAATAAACGTTCCTAGTGGAAAATCAACGCTTACATTTTTAAGGTTGTGACCACTTGCGTTTTTAATGGTGAGTTGTTTACCGCTTCCTTTTCTTCTCGCTGATGGGATCTTGATTGCCCTCTTGCCTGAAACGTAGTCGGAAGTTATAGAATTGAAATGTTTCAATTTTTCAGGAGGACCTGCGGCAACAATTTTTCCTCCATGAATTCCTGCACCCGGTCCAATATCAAGAACGTAATCTGCCTCCATTATCATGTCTTTGTCATGTTCTACCACAAGAACAGAGTTGCCTGATTCACGAAGATTTTTTAAGGCCTCAATAAGCCGTTGATTATCTCTCTGATGTAGTCCGATGCTTGGCTCGTCCAAAATATAGAGTACACCAACGAGTTTAGATCCTATTTGTGTTGCAAGACGAATTCTTTGAGCTTCACCACCGCTGAGTGATCTTGATGAACGGTTGAGAGATACATAATCCAAACCTACCTCCATTAAAAAACCAATTCTAGCGCGAATTTCTTTAAGAATTTCTTCCGCTATAATATTCTGCTGTTTATTTAATTTTTTTTCTATTTTTTCAAACCATTTTTGAAGTCCAGAAATTTCCATTTCTGCCAATTCAGCAATGTTTTTATCGTTTATTTTAAAGAATAGAGATTCTTTCTTTAGCCTGGCTCCACTACATCCGGGACACGGTACTTTGTTGGTAAAACTTTGTGCCCATCTTTGAATGCCGGGAGAAGATTCTTCCTCTGCTTGTCTAGATATGAATGCGGCAACGCCTTCAAATGATGAAGTGTATCCTTTTGGATTATCCTTCGTTTTTACCAGAAAAAGTTCCTCACTGCCAAACAATATTACATTTACAGCATTTAAGTCTAAATCTTCAAAAGGTGTTTCAAGAGTAAAATCATATTTTTCTCCAATTGCTTTGAGTTGAGCAAAAATCCAATTATCCTTAAAAGTTCCAATAGGACTAATTGCTCCTTCCTTTATACTTAATTTTTTATCAGGAACAATTTTATTAATATCAATCTCTGATATGTTTCCAAGTCCGTTGCAATTACTACAAGCGCCGTAAGGAGAATTGAATGAAAAAAGATTAGGTGCAGGATCATCATACGAAATCCCTGAAGTTGGACACATCAAGGACTTTGAATAAAACCTTGGTGTATTAGAACTGTTTTTCTTTTCGGAAAATTCTACAACCATCATTGTGCCTTTTCCTTGCTTAAGACTAAGTTGTAATGATTGCTTCAATCGGTTTATACTCTCCTTGTTTACTTCTGCTCTGTCAACAACTAATTCAATGTCATGAATTTTATATCTGTCCGCCTGCATTTTGGGTTTTATATCAAGAATTTCACCGTCTAATCTTACCTTGGAGAATCCCTGTTTACGGAGATTTTCAAATAATTCCCTGTAATGTCCTTTACGCCCTTTTATTATTGGAGCTAGCATTAGAATTTTTTTTCCATTGAATTCTTTTAATATCAGTTGAAATATTTGATCCTCGCTATATTTGATCATTTTTTCTCCACTGACATAAGAATACGCTTCTCCTGCTCTCGCAAACAACAACCTCAGAAAGTCATATATTTCTGTAATAGTTCCAACCGTAGAACGTGGATTTTTGTTGACTGTTTTTTGTTCAATTGATATCACCGGGGACAATCCTGAAATTTTATCTACATCCGGCCTTTCCAGATTTCCAAGAAAGTGTCTCGCATAAGATGAAAAACTTTCTATGTATCTTCTTTGGCCTTCAGCATAAATGGTGTCAAATGCCAACGAGGATTTACCGCTACCACTTAATCCCGTCAAAACCACCAGTTTATTTCTTGGAATTGTAAGGCTTATATTTTTAAGGTTATGTTCGCGTGCACCTGTTATTTCGATGATCTCTTCCAATGTTTAATCTAATTTAATTAGATGAATTTTTTTTAAATCTTGTGTTAAGGTAAAGAGTTAAAAGTACAATCACCGGTAAAATCAGGTAAAAAATATAATCCGTTAAGATCTCGGAATTATTTAAACTTAGACTGATGCCAGAAATTGCCGAAGTTAATCCGATAAAAGCAAAAATAAGGGCGATTTTTTTTTCGGTTATTCCTTTGAAGAACAAGTGATGAGTGGTATGATCTTTTCCGCCGACAAACGGGGAATTTCCTTTCAAAATTCTGTTGATTGAAACACTTAAAGTGTCAGTAAGCGGTAGAATGAAAACTGTGAGTGTCAGTAAAATATTTTTAAATGGAAAATAGACACCGCTATCTTTGATTGCATCATTAGGTATATTCCAGCAAAATTCTATTCCCATGTAAGCTAAAATTAAACCTAGAACTTGAGACCCTGTATCGCCCATGAACATTTTAGACGGATGCCAGTTGAAAATTAAAAATCCACTTAATGCAGCAAGCATTGTGACACATATAAAAAATTGAGGGTTTAGTGGTGTTTTAGATAACAGCTTTTGCGCGATGAAAAATCCCAATATCATAATGCTAACTATAGTGGTGATACCATCCATATTGTCAAGCATATTGATTGAATTCATTATCCCAACAATCCAGAATAAAGTGAGGGAATAGTTTAAAAATTCACTTTCGAAGCAAGAAATTTTTACTCCTGTTAACATAATGGTTAGTGAACATAATATTTGAACTCCACTTTTAATCAATGGATTGGTGTCGAACGCGTCGTCAGCAAGTCCCATAAGAAATGCAAGGGTGGTAGCGATTAATAGACCCAGAATTTTATAATTTTTCATGTATTCATTAAAGTCGCTTGTTAGGAGTCCTATGAGTAAAAATGAGAATAGAAATAATATATAAAATGAAATTCCACCTACTGCAGGCTTTACAGTTGAGGACCATCGTATTTGTTGATCAGGATTATTTCTTATACCTAAGGTTTTTGAAAATCTCAGCAAAATGGAATTGATGAGCACTGAGAACATGAACATTCCTGAAAAGAATAAAATCATCAACAATGGAATATTGTGTTCAATTATTTTCAAATGTCAGGTCTTTAAAAAGGGGATTTAAAATTTTTTAGCAGTATACCTGCTTCATCTTTTTGAGAAATTCTCGGATGCGTGATTTTCCAATCAATTCCAATTTCAGGATCATTCCAAAGTATGGTGCCTTCTGAATCCTTGTTATAGTAATTTGTGCATTTATATGAAAATATTGTTTCATCTTCCAGGGTTAAAAAACCATGTGCAAATCCAGGTGGAATATAAAATTGCAGTTTGTTTTTTTCTGATAGTTCAACGCAGACGTGTTGCCCGTATGTTGGTGATCGTTTACGTATATCAACTGCAACATCCAAAACGGACCCTTTTATAACCCTAACTAATTTTCCCTGTGCATACGGCGGAGATTGAAAATGAAGCCCCCTTAAAACACCTTTTGTTGAAAGTGATTGATTGTCTTGTAAAAAATCTGCTTCAATATTATTTTCTTCAAATATTTTTTTTGACCAGCTTTCAAAAAAATAACCTCTATCATCTTGAAAAACTTTAGGCTCTATAATCTTTAAACCTTCAATAAGCGTTTCTGATATTTTCATTTTATAACTAAATATTTACTTTCTTTTAAAAAAACCTTTTCTTGATTTATGATTTTCTTCATAATATCCTGAGCCGTTACCATAGCCGTAGCCATAACCATACCCATATCCGTAATTGTAACCGTAAGTATTTCTTTTAATATCTACGCTGTTAAGTAAAACAGAAATCTTTTTTATAGAATTTTCATTTTGAAGCCGGTCAATTATTTGTACAAAGTTTTTTCGGGAATAGTCAGCTCTAAAAACATAAATAGGATAATCTGCTTTTTGCAATATACTAACGGCATCCGTTACTAGTCCAACCGGTGGATTATCTATAATTATTAAATCATAGGACTTTTTAAGTTCTTCTAATACAAAATTCATTTTTTCACTAATAATCAATTCTGAAGGGTTGGGTGGTATAGGACCTGCTGTTATGAAATTAAGACTTTCAAGAGTACTTCTATTGATACATTCTTCAATTGAATTTTTGTCACTTAGAATTGTACTCATGCCTTTTTCATTAGGAACATCAAAACCCTTATGAATTTTGGGTTTTCTCATGTCAAGATCGATTATGATAACTTTTTTTCCTGTTAAAGCAATTATACCACCAATATTGATTGCACAAAAGGTCTTTCCTTCCCCTGAAATTGTTGAAGTTACTGCGAGCAATTTCGGACCTTCTGTGTTTGAAAGAAATTGCAAATTCGTACGTATGGCCCTAAAAGACTCCGAAATAATTGATTTAGGATTTTTGTCAATTACTAGTTGTGATATAGGAATATTACTTTCAAACTTGGGTACTATACCAAGGCTACTAACATTTGAATTTGTATATTTAGTAATTTCATTGAGAGAATTTATTTTGTTATGCAAAATATATCGCAAGAAAATAAAAAGTAGTGATGTTGCAATCCATGCTACAAGCGCAATTGTTACAGCTGACTTTTTTGATGGCGAAACAGGAACTAAATTTGATTTAGCCTTTTCCAATAATAAATTTTTTGATACAAATCCTGCGTTAGCAATATAGAATTCAATCCTCTTTTCAAGCAACAGGTAATAATATTTTTCGTTAATATTAAATTTTCGCATCATGCGTAAATAATCCATGTCGTTAGATCCGGATTTCTCAATACCGCTCTCTAATTCAGTTGATTTCGACTTTAAGGTAATATACCTTTGTTTTAATTTGGTTCTGAATGTTTCAATAGTGCTCAAAAGAAATCTTCTTTGAATCTCAATGTTGTTGTTGATTTCTGCAACTCTGGGGCTATTGGGCTTGTGTATAAGTAGGACTTCCTCTTTCTGGATCAGTGATTTTGAAAGAGCAGAAATGTATTCCCTAATAGTACTTTCCTCAGAGCTTCCGTTTACTACCGAAAGTAACTGGTATGAATCAATTGCTTTGTTTTTGTTTAAATTTTTTATGATTGTATCAATAATTATCAAATCTATTTGCGCCTTTAAAACTTGGTCCTCTATAGGGCCAATTCTTCCCATTTTTAATTTCAGCAATTCTATATCAGATGAAATATTTTTTCGTTTTGTATAATCTACAAGATTGTTTTCTGAATTCCTTAATGTGTCAGAAATTGTATTAAGTTGATCGTTTATGAAGTTTATTACACTTTGAGAGCTAGCTCTTTTATTCTCTCGCTCGAAGACAATAAATTCCTCAGCCATTACATTGGCTAAATCTGCCGCCTTATCTGGGTTGATGTCATTAATTAGAATTTCAATTGTTCTGGCTTCTTCATTCATTACCCTCACATCAATTTTAGACTGTAGATTAGAAATTAATTGGTCTTCCGTATATGGGACGAAAAATGTTTTCTCTATTGATTTGATAGCGGCTGTTATCTGATCTTTCTGGATTTTAGGATTGTGAAAAACCATTATTTCAAGATCATCATTTTCTGACCAAATTTCATTACGAAATTTTAAATAGGTTGTTTTTTTACCTATAGTATAACTTATTTTTCCTGAAAGTGTAGTTTCAAAATCAATATAGAACTTGTTGTTGTAAACAGCGGGATTTTTAATTTTGGTAATAACAAGAAAGGGCGATTTATTGTAAACTTCATTGTTCCTAAATGTTCCTTCGTTAAAATATCCATTAATTAGGTTGAGTTTATCCAATATTCTTTTAAGGAATGCAGGCGATCTTAAAAGTTCCAAAGCCTCTGCCAACTGATTTTGGTTGTCGTTTGTCCCGGTAACTTCAAGTATTTTAGTAGCGTCGTTGTCATTAACTAATTGAATTGATGTTTTTGATTGATATATTGGCTGCTTGTATCTCAAATAGGTGAATGCAATAGTCCCTGAAATCAAAAAAAACACCAAAATCCAAACTAAGCTCTTTTGAGCAATAAGAATAAAAAGTCCTAATTCAAATTCTGTACTGAATTTGGCGATTCGATCTCTGTATTGCTCAATTTCATTTTTTGATTCAGCCGAATTGTTCAGCATGCTTATTGTCTGAAAAGATTAATTGCAAGAAGTGTCGTTGTAACAATTGATAAAATAGTAGTAATCTCTCCTAATGCACGAGAAACAAGTCTTAATCTTGGTTCAATGTAGATTACGTCATTTGGAAGAACTCTTTTTTGCCCCATTGACAAACCTTCAATAGTAGACAGATCAATTTTATACACACACGTTTTCCCATTAACGACTCTTATTAGCTTAATGTTGTAAGCTTTACCATCGTTTACAACGCCTCCACCCAATGCCAGAGCTTCAAACAACGTTAAGTTATCATCTTCAATTTTTACAGATTTAGAGGTGGCTCCTCCTTGGAAAATGACAAAGCGCTTACTTGAGGTTGTAATGGTAACAAAGGGCTTGACGTAGTAGTTTTTGTATATTTCTTCAACATCTTTTTCAAGACCTCTTAAAGTCTTTCCTTCAACATTTACAATGCCAACAAGTGGCAATTTCACATTGCCGTTGTTATCAACAACACAATTGGTAAATGCTCTGCTATCATCCCTATTGTCTGCATTAAAATTGATTCTGTTGAATCCGTCGTTTGGGGAAATTGAAATTTGCAAAACATCGCCGGCAGAAACTTTAAATTCACTTGTGAGTGTAGAATCAAAGTTATTGAAATTATACTTTGAAGGTGTTTTTAACATGATGTTAGGCCTTAAATAATTACTAAGCTTACATGAAGACAATGCAAAAAGTGCAAACAGGATGAAAAATAATTTCAATGCCTTTCCGGTTGTAATAAATTTAAGGTTCAATTTTTTATTCATTATTGCTAAAAAACGAAAGCTAAGTTACTAAAATTATCCTTTTCTGCGACTCTGTTTTAAAATTGAAAAGTATAAATCTTTAATATCATTTGTTAGTCTCGTATAATGAAAA
>JBKCIQ010000026.1:0-10398 GCA_046302135.1 Bacteroidota bacterium
CTGTGTCTTCAATGAGCGTGGAATCAAATCGGAAATGATGAAGTTCACATCCGGAGAAAAAATGTAATCCTGTTTCTTCTCACTTACGGTTGAGGATTTTTTCTCTGCAGACTGAACCGGTAAAAATTGTTCTGCTTGCGTTACTTGAACTGCCGCATTCTTAAATTGATTGTAAACCAAAACAATTTTATCAAACTGCCCACTTTTAAATGTTTCCATTATTGATTCAGCAACAGGACGTACATTATCAAAAGTGAGCTTATCAAACAGCGAATTTAAATCTGATTGAATCTCCTGCCCTTTGTAAAAATTAGGCGTTCTTCTGAATGCATCACCGCCTTTTTTACCTATGCAAAGTACCGTTACGTTTTTACCTGCATATTCGTTCCTTATCAGTTGGTTGGTCTTCTTAATCACGTTAGCATTAAATGCACCGGCCAAACCACGATTAGAGGAGATGGTAACGATGAGGATATTTTTTTCTTCCTTGGATTTTTTCGAAAAAGCTGTTTCGGCATCACCCAGACTTTCGGAAACATTTTCAAGAATGCTTTTCAGCTTATTTGCATAAGGACGCATAGTAGTGATTGCATCCTGTGCCCTCTTCAGTTTCGCAGCGCTCACCATTTTCATGGCAGAGGTAATCTGCGAGGTACTGTTTACTGAGGTTATCCTGATTCTGACTTCTTTTAAATTGGGCATAACTGCTTAATTTCCTTTCCTTGTTGAATCAAATGTTTTTAAGCCTTATATCTCTTTGACAAATCTTTTGCAACCGCCTCCAATGTATTGGTAATCTCGTCATTCAACTGTCCTGCTTTCAGTTGATCTAAAACATTTTTATGTTTAGACTCCATGTAATCCAAAAATTCTTTTTCTGTCTCACGAATTTTATTCACAGGAACATCACGGAAAAGGTTTTTGGTACCACAGTAAATAATTGCAACCTGCTGTTCAACACGCAAAGGTGATGCGGCATTTTGTTTCAAAATTTCAACGTTGCGTGATCCTTTATCCAATACTGATTTTGTTGCAGCATCCAGATCAGAACCAAACTTAGCGAAAGCTTCCAACTCTCTATATTGTGCCTGGTCAAGTTTTAATGTGCCCGCAACTTTTTTCATAGACTTGATCTGTGCATTACCACCTACACGCGAAACGGATATACCTACGTTAATCGCAGGACGTACGCCGGCATTAAATAAGTTTGACTCAAGGAATATCTGTCCGTCCGTTATGGAAATTACGTTGGTAGGGATATATGCAGAAACGTCACCTGCCTGAGTTTCGATAATTGGTAAAGCTGTTAATGATCCTCCTCCTTTTACCAATGGTTTTAAAGTATCAGGAAGGTCGTTCATGTTTTTAGCAATGTCATCGTTTGAGTTGATTTTCGCGGCACGCTCTAACAAACGGCTGTGAAGATAAAATACGTCACCAGGGTATGCCTCACGTCCTGGAGGGCGACGCAACAACAATGAAACCTCACGGTAAGCAACTGCCTGCTTAGAAAGATCATCATAAATAATCAAAGCTGGTCTTCCTGTATCACGGAAGTATTCTCCAATCGCAGCACCTGCAAACGGAGCGTAGAACTGCATTGGTGCAGGATCAGCAGCAGAAGCGGCAACCACAACTGTATAAGCCATAGCACCGTTCTCTTCGAGTACACGCACCACGTTAGCAACTGTAGAACCCTTTTGCCCGATCGCTACATATATACAATAAACAGGCTTACCTGCATCAAAAAATTCTTTTTGGTTGATGATGGTATCCAATGCAACTGTTGTCTTACCGGTCTGACGATCGCCGATGATCAACTCACGTTGCCCTCTTCCAATTGGAATCATCGCATCAATTGCTTTGATTCCTGTTTGTAAAGGTTCATTTACCGGCTGACGGAAAATTACACCTGGTGCTTTACGCTCCAATGGCATCTCATAAGTCTGACCTGCTATCGGACCTTTACCGTCAATCGCATTTCCTAATGTGTCCACCACTCGACCGCACATTCCATCACCAACATTAATTGATGCAATGCGACCCGTACGCTTACAAGTATCACCTTCTTTAATGTCTGTGCTTTCACCCAACAATACCGCTCCGACATTGTCTTCTTCAAGGTTCAATACAATTCCTTTTAATCCATTATCGAATTCGATCAACTCACCGCTTTGAACTTTTGATAATCCATAAACACGAGCAATACCATCCCCTACTTGCAATACGGTTCCGGTTTCTTCGAGTTGAGCTTCAGATTTAAAGCCTGAGAGTTGCTGTCTCAAAATTGCAGATACTTCTGCTGGTTTTACTTCTGCCATTTTTTTATTTTTTACTTCGGGGAATTCCCCTTTATTACATTAATATTCTTTTACAAACGGATTCGTCGCAAAATCCTTTTTCAAATCATTTAATTTACGCTGAACACTAGCATCCACCTGGTTGTCTCCCACCTTGATTTTAAATCCACCTATCAAAGAGGTATCTACTTTCTCTTCGAGCTCAACTTTTCCTTTTACTGTTTCCTGAACCAAAGCCAATAATTTTTGTTTTGCTTCAGAAGATAGTGGGCTTGCAGAAGTGATGAGTACGGTAACAATGTTTTTATAAACTTTATATTGCTCTACGAAAGATTTTGCAATATCATCCAGATAACCCTCACGTTTTTTATCCGCCATCAGCATCATGAACCTCATTGTAAGTTCGTTGATTTTACCGTCAAAAATTTCACGGATGATTGCCTGCTTTTTGTCAGTTTTAATCAGCGGACTCTCCAACATGTTTACAAAATCATCGTTTGAGGTACAAACGGAATGCATGATGCACATGTCTGCATACACATTTTCCAATTGTCCTTTTTCGAGAGCAAGTCCCATCAAAGATTTTGCATATCGAGTACCAACTACCATATTAATTCAAATTAATATCCTTGATGTAATTATTTACCAATGATTTTTGATTTTCATCCTTGGATAAATTCTCTTTCAAGATTTTCTCTGCTATCTCAATTGAAAGAGACGCCACCTGATTTTTTAAATCTGTGATAGCCGCCATTTTCTCATTCTGAATTTGCTCACGCGCTATGGCAATCATTCTGTCTGCTTCAACTTTAGCTTTGTTTTTTGCTTCATTTACAATTGATTCCCTTGTTTCTCTCGCTTCCTTCATCATCGCATCGCGCTCGGCACGAGCTTCATTAAGCATTTTTTCATTTGTAGCCTGTAGATCCTTAATTTCTTCTTTTGCTTTAGCCGCTTTATTGAGAGATTCTTCAATTAGAGTTTCTCTGTCTTTAAGCATTTTAAGGATTGGTCCCCAGGCGTATTTCTTCAAAAGAAACATAACGATCAAGAAGACAACCAGCATCCAGAACATCAGGCCGTATTCCGGTTGAACGAGTGGTATTTCTAGAAAAAACATTTTCATTTTATTTTAATCAAAACAACATTTCAAAATTAAAATCAAGGGAGGACAACCAACCGTTGCCCTTCCCAAGAAATTTTTAAACGAACAACACTAACAAAGCGATAACCATGGCGAAGAACGCAGCACCTTCAACAAGTGCCGCTGCCAGGATCATGTTTGAACGGATGTCATTCACAGCCTCAGGCTGACGAGCAATAGACTCAAGAGCTGAGCCGCCAATGCGACCAATACCCAATCCTGCTCCAATTGCAGCTAAGCCCGCACCTGCCGCAGCGATACCATTCGCTACAGGGGTAGCCTTGCCTACTGCCTCTTGTAATAATACATCATGTAACATTTTACTGTATTTTAGGTTAAACAATTGTCCATTTTTCAAAAAAACAGACTAAAAAAATTTAATGCGCATGCGCCTCTTCGGCATGATGCCCTTCCTCTACTGCGCTGCCAAAATACATGGCAGAAAGTAGCGTAAAAACATAGGCCTGTAAGAACGCAACGAGCAATTCCATTACCATCATAAAAACTCCAAATGCTAGAGAAAGTATTGAAACTCCAAAACCTGCACCTGCACTCATCTCTCCAAAAATAAAAATCAATGAAAGAAAGGCGAGCGCAATGATGTGTCCTGCAGTAATATTAGCGAAAAGTCGAACCATCAAAACAAAAGGTCTCAAAAACACACCTAGAATTTCAATTGGAGTCAGAATAGCAAGAACCCCAATCGGAACTCCCGGCATTGCAAAAATGTGTCTCCAGTAATGTCCATTACCATTTATAATGGTAATTATGAATGTCAAACCGGCAAGCACCAAGGTTATAGAAATACTCCCTGTAAGATTTGCTCCTCCGGGTATAAACGGAACAAGACCAAGGAGGTTATTGATCCATATGAAAAAGAAAACCGTAAGAAGGAAAGGCATGAATTTCTCATATTTCGGTCCTATGGATGTTTTTGCTACATCATCACGCACAAAAATAATAAGTGGTTCTATCAGCGACTGAAGACCTTTCGGGGCTTTACCTTCGCGGCGCTTATATGATTTTGCAACACTTAAGAAAATCCAGCACATAAGTCCTGCACCGAAAAGTAGAGCAAAAACGTTTTTTGTAATAGAAAAGTCAATGATCCCGGCTGACTTCATTGCTGCTTCGTCTTCCGTTCCTGATGCGTTAACAATCTTGAGGTGTTCGTGAATAAGTTTATAATCGTACCCTGACTTTTCACTATGGTAAATCTTATTAGGTTCATGTGCATCATCCATGAAGACTGCTGAGGAAAATAATTCTAATCCGCCTTTTTTAGAATAAAGTATCACTGGCAGAGGAACAGAAATGTGCCCCATAATGTGCCATGAATGAGCATCCTGAACGTGATGCATGATCATTTCTCCAGCATTAAACTTTTCCTTTTTAGTTGCTTCTTCCTGCGCAAAAGAAACATAAAAAGAAGCTACAAGAAGAAAGACCGAAAATATTTTTTTGAAAATCTGAACTTTTGACATTTTATAATTCTCTTTCCGGAAAATATCCGGAGCGTTAAATTCGGGTGCAAATGTAGATAATTTTTTATGGTTTTTTATTCGCATTTGAATATTTTTTTTTGATCGTAACATGTTGATTTTCAAACATAAATATGTTTTGCAAAATATTAATTATTTAGCACACTCCGATTCAATGCTGTATTTTTGCAAACATGGTAACAGGTTTATTTTTCGGTTCGTTCAATCCTATACATGTTGGACATCTTGCTTTAGCCAATTTTTTTCTTGCAGAAGAATTAGTGAAGGAGGTTTGGTTTGTAGTAAGCCCGCAGAACCCGCTCAAAGAAAAATCGGGCTTGTTGGATGAAAAACATCGTTTACAAATGGTAAATGTTGCCATCGCGGATTTCGCGAGAATGAAGGCAAGCAATATTGAGTTCAAAATGCCTCAGCCGTCTTACACCATTGATACTTTAGTGCGACTATCCGAAAAATATCCAAAAAAAGAATTTGCTCTAATAATGGGCGCTGACAACCTACAGACATTTCATAAATGGAAAAACTACGAAGAGATTCTAAAAAGATATCGCCTTTTCGTTTACCCAAGACAAGGTTTTACAGGAGGAAAATTAAAAGGACATCCTTCAGTTAATTTTACTAGCGCCCCTATAATGGAACTTTCATCAACTCAAATCAGAAAGTGGGTACGAGAAAAGAAAGATGTGAGATTCTTTATGCAAAAAGATTCGTGGGAATATATGAGTGAGATGAATTATTATAAAAGCTGAAAGAAATCTTTATTTAAATTTCCTCGTTAATTTGAGATCCATATTTTTTATCCCACTCTTTTGACAATCTGCGAGCCTTAAGGTAAGTTCTTTGGTGGTAGCGTCAAAATCTAAGTTGCAGTTACCGTCATTTGCCTCGTACCATCCGCCCGGTCCGTCATACCCCGGATCTGCCCCATTAACGTTAACTTTTCTCCACCCTCCCCTTGCTTTTACAACTCTTCCGGAATAATCCTTACCTAAATTTAAATTAACTGAAACATCCCAACCATTATTACTTGAATTTATAGTGCAAACAACACCTTTTGCGTTGGTATAAACATAAGTCCCGTTCTCCAGTTGTTGTGCGCTAATAAAAGAAAAACCGCAAGCTAAAATTAAAACGAGCAAAAAGTTTGTTTTCATAATTTAAAATGTTTATTGGTTAAATTTAAAATAAATTATTTATTCATTTAGGGATTAAATGAAGTTATTGTACGAAGTTTTCAAGGAATTTCTATTTCAAAGGGGATAGTCTTTGGCGGATTACACTGCACACTGTTGCAGGTCATATACTCTACGCTTCCTTTGACACGAATGTTTTTATTATGTTTCCTTTTTATTACCTGAGTAAACTTTACCTCCTTTTCAAAGGAGGTTATCTCAAGTCCGAAAGCTTCATCCATTTTTTTCTCTCCAAGAGGCTCTATCACCGGGCCAATAATTTCAAAATCATCAATTGATGGTATTAACGTAATCTTTGTTGGTATCGGGCCGTCATTAACTTCAACCTGAGAATAGGTGTGCCAACCTGTTTCAAGTTTTACCAAAAAGCAAAGTGCAAATTCATTTTGCACATTACCTGATTCATAATAAAATTTCCACTGAGCAACGTCAGGCTTTGATGTTTGAGAAAAAACCGCAAGAGAAAAAAGGAAAATAAAAACTAAAAGATTTTTTTTCATATACCAACTTGTTAAGAAAACACTTCAACCTTAAGAATGTTTTTTGTTTCAGAGCCCGACAGCAATCTTCTGTCCTTTCTTTTGCCAATAACCCACATAATATCTGCTCCTGACACCAAAATTAATGCCGAATCTTTTTCAAACTTACTTGCCTTAATCCCAACAAAATAATCACTTAATTTTTTACTCCCAATCATACCTTCGGGATAAAACCGATCTCCTTTCTTCCATGTCCGAATTTTCAGAGGAAACTGAACTTTGTCTAAATCAAAATAAGCAACTCGCTCTTTATTCTCTACTTCAGAATCGACTTTTTCAACCAGACCAAAGCTGATACTTATGTTTTCTGCTACAAAGGGAACACTAGGTATAATAATCTCTGAAAAATTATTAGGCTCGTTTTTCTTAATAACAATCTCGTCTCTGTTTCTCAATAAAATATATTGCTCAGAAAAAACTTGCTTGCCTGTCTCCGAAAACAGAAGACTTTCGGCATTTTCGATTTGTGTTGAATTGAACATCAGCTGAGAAAGCATTCCGTGTAGTACAAAGGAAAGATGCTTTTCCCTTTTTAATTCTGATATCATTATTTTATTTAAAGATCTGTTGGCGTCAAAATTTAATTCTTTCATTCTTTGATTCAGATAATACTGAGTCAAATCATGGCTGTTTTTTAAATAACCAAGATTTCTTAATGCGGTTTTTTCGAGCGAAGGATTAATTTTCTTAAGAGCACTAATCACATGTTTTCGAATTAAATTCCTAGCATATTTTTCCTCGTAGTTAGAGCTGTCTTCTCTATACGCAAGTCCGTTCTCCTTTGCATAATTTTCAATTTCTTCTCTGCCTATTTCCAGTAAAGGCCTGATCACATTTCCCTGTTTTCCGGGAATTCCCAGCAAGCCGGATAATCCCGTTCCCCGTGTAAAGTTTAGCAAAAACGTTTCCAGTTGATCATTGAGGTGGTGTGCGGTTAATACAAATTGATAGGATTGCCCGTCACAAATTTTTTGAAACCAATTGTAACGAAGTTCACGCGCGGCCATTTGAATTGAAATGTTTTGTGATTTAGCAAACCCTTTTGTTTCAAATCTCATAACATGAAAGTTCACGTCAAGTTTTTTTGCAAACTCTTCACAAAAAATTTCGTCTAGTTCAGATTCTTTTTCTCTAAGTTGAAAATTGCAATGAGCAATAGAAAATTTGAATTTCAGTTTTTTGAGAACGTGACAAAGCACAACGGAATCAATACCTCCACTAACGCCAACCAATAAATAATCTTTGTCTGTGAAAAGTTCTTTTTCGATAATGATTTTTTCAAGTAGCCTTTCAAGCATTTTTTATAAATAAAAACATGAGAAGTGTCTCATTCTTTAAAAAACAAAATTAAATGCGCCACTAAATGCCCAACCTCTTAAATTTCTGTTATTCACAAGCGGTAAAAAATAATTTGCTCGTGTGTCAAGACAGAAATATTTGTTTTTGAAAAGTTCAACTCCAAGATTAGGGCTTAAACTAGGTATCCATTCAATTTTTAAATCGTTACTTGCTACCGCTATTCCGGTTTTATAGCCAATGTAAAGGTTTAAAAATTTTCTTGAGCCACGCCCAAAATGTCGGCTGTAAAAATCCTGCCCGAATTCAAACATAAATAATTCCTGAAAGGCAAGCGAATCATTTTTTATCGAATCTTTTGGTGCTTTAAAAGCGCCCAGCTGAAAAAAACTTTTCCCTTTTGTAAATAAATATTTCAAATTTAATCCTTGATACGATTGATGTGAGATTCCTCTTTTTGGCTGCTCGATCATTAGGTAGGTATACTCAACTCCCGGCATATGAATAAAATTCACTCTTGAATAACTGGGGCTTGTAACCTCGTCCTTAATTTCAACATTGTAAATTAAACTGGAATCCAAACTTTCTAATTGTTTGATTTTTTTCCTCATTTCGTAAATTTCAGTTTCAATGTTTCGTGTTTTTTCCCAGTGCTCATAGTATTTATTCCCCTTAACGGAATCTATTTTTAATTGCATTTTTTCGTACTCTACTTTTTTATTTTGAAGGTATTCCAGTTGTAATCTGAAATCAGTAATTTGTGAGTTGTTGTTGTAATATTTTAATTCTTTATTGCTTATGTAGCCCAAAGATTTAAGAACGCTATCCGCTTTCATGTTCGAATTTTTCGGGACTCTGAACAAGTAGGTATGAGTATATTTATTTTCATTTTGTTTGATGATGACAAAATTACTTTCTCCAATAAATTTTTCTAAGCGCTTACAGGTGTTTGAGAAATCAGAAGAATAAATGTCATATTCCCATTGAGTAGAGCTCAGGTCTACGGATTTAATATTGTTTTGCAAATGAAGTTTTCCTGATACGAATAAGAAAAACAAAAAAAGTGAAATATGTTTTTTCATGGCTTTTATTTTACCAACTTTCCCCAAACGCCGAGGGGAAGTTTAATTTCAGTTTTCGACCTAAGGTACAGCTCCCCAATACTCAAAACTGAATTTGTTTTTTCTGCAAATGGCTTCAACAAATTTTCGGGAATGAGGGCACTTAACCCTAGAGAATAGGTATTGAGAATAACGAGGTGCTTGTCCTGGTCTGCTATTGCAAGTACTGAGTCTATCATTTCGGAAATCTGTTCTTCCAGTTTCCACTTCTCTCCTGAAGGACCGTGTCCGTATGAAGGTGGATCCAAAATTATACCTTGATAAAAATTACCTCGTCTTTGCTCTTTCTTCACGAATTTAAGCGCGTCATCTACCATCCATCTTATGTTATCCAACCCGGATTTGTTCATGTTTTCATTTGCCCAGGTTACCACTTGTTTGATTGAGTCAACATGGGTTACATCTGCTCCTGCCGCGCGTGCTGCCAACGACGCACCTCCTGTATATGCAAATAAATTCAAAAACTTTTTTGGGCCTGTAGTTTTGTTTCTAAAATAAGAATAAATGAAATTCCAGTTAACAGCCTGCTCAGGAAAAACTCCTACGTGTTTAAATGAAGTAAGGCCTAACCTCATATAAATTTTTTTTTTATCAAAAAATTCGTAATTGATTATCCACTGTTCAGGTGAGGCCTTTATTTTTTTCCAATCTCCTGCAGAACTGCTTCGAGGAACAAACTCAAAATGCGCTTGCTTAATCCAGTCACTTTTCTTAAGCATGGCAGGCCATACCGCCTGCGGCTCCGGGCGAATGGTAATAACATTGCCGAAACGCTCTAGTTTTTCGAAATTCCCACAATCTAGCAGATCGTAATCTTTAAAATTCTCAGGGCAAAGTAGTTCCAATTTTCTATTTTGAATGCAAATTTATCAAAATGAAATTTAGCAATAGGTGAAAACTGAAAATATGCCTGTTAATTTTTAATGCATTAAAGATTAATGAAGTAAATTCGTCGCAACATTTAAACTAAATCTATGAATAATAAGAAATACGTTTTAGCGCTTGCCTTGGCTGTATCATTGTTTTGCGAACTCATGGCACAAAACGTAATCATTCCATCGGCCAACCCTTCAGGAACCGGTTTAACTCAGAGCCCATGGAGAAAACCTTTTGGCACCAACAGAGCCTACGAAAGAACTGCAGTTAAATATACTCATGCGGAAATTAACGCATCCGGGCAAATCACACAAATTGGTTTCTATTGTGACACAATCAATAACCCGGGATTAGCCAAAACAAAGATCTTCATTAAAGAAGTGACTGATTCCACTTTTACTGCCTCCACTGTAGCCGCAGAGGAAAC
>JBKCIQ010000027.1:0-2598 GCA_046302135.1 Bacteroidota bacterium
ATAAACTTAACTCTGCATTCTCGTCCGGAAAAAACTCTTCAAACTCGTAACTGAAATTTAGGCGAAGGGCATACCAAATAGCAACAAAAGAAAGCAAAACCGTTATGAGGATTACGAGTAAATTTGATGTCTTACTTCTCACAGTTAGAAAGATTGATTTAAATCACTTAATTTATTGCAAAATTATCTGTTTTAAACGATACAATTTTATTATTTTCGTTTTATTATATGAATCAAAAAAAAATCCTTGTTTTATTTGTTTCTTTGACTTTTTTCTTAACTGAAGCACAAGTTAAAAATGGGATTGGAATTAATTTAAATCTTGGAACTGCTAAAAGATTGAATTTTTCTTTATGCTACGAGCATAAATTGGCCGACAATATTTTCTTGAGGGTTAATGCAGGTTACGGGAATCTAATACCATTCAATACTACAGATAACACTGAAAGACTTTTTTTAATGCGTAAAAACCTTGAACCTGCAAACCATGCGAAACATCTTGATTTGATATACAAGGGATACAATTTTTACCAACAAGAGTCAAAAGTTACGGCACCCGAAATTAAGCTGGGAGCAATAATGATGCTTAAAAAATTTCAATCCAATTACAGGCAATTAAGTGGTTTATACGCAGGATACCAGACTTCATTTTCAGTAATTTCACAATCATACAAAAATTATTACCGAAGTGATTCATTACGCAAAGAAGAAATTGTTGAGGGTATAAACAGATATTATTCATGGAGTTTACTAAGCCTAACATTCGGATGGAAAATTTTAATTGCACCCAATACAACATTTGACCTATCGATAGACCAGACACTTGGGATAATTTTTGATTCAGAATTCAAAAGAATATCTGACTTTTACCGCAATCCCTATTCAGGACTACAGGTAGATCTATCTATAGGAATTAGACAAATTTTCTGAATTTATTTTATGCTACCTGAAGGTCTGTACAGAAAAACATAACCTCCTTTCCTGTACAATTCAGTAATTTTTGGACATTCTTTCTTAAAAACATCTATATGGTTTGTTTTAACAACAAAATAAGCGGGATAAATTATTTTTTCACCTCTGGTGTAATTGGTTGCATAAAGATTGAATGAAAAAATTTCCTGATTATTATTTTTTGCTAATTGGATTTTCTCATTTACATGATTAACTAATTCGATCGTATTGAGTTCGGGTCTTTTTTCAGAATAGAAAAGGTTCGCATAACTCTTGTAATTAACAGTTTCAGCATAACACATTTTACCTCTTAATTGAGTGTAAAATTCAATTTGGGGACCCTGGCTATATTTTTCAACTTTTGGAACTATCACAGCCATAATAAAAAAAGTAAAACTGATAACAAAAGTAAATAGCAAAACAACTGCTTTTAACGTGCGTCCTTTAAAACGATAAATGAAAAAAGAAAAAAGTATTAACAAAAGTCCAGGAATCCACTCCCACCCCATCCAACCAGCATCTACAGACAATGAATCTATTGTAAACCTATCATCAATTAATTTATTTTGAATAATATAATTTTTAAAATTATCTGTTAGTGGAAGTATGGTAAAAACAAAACCTAATAACGTCCCAATTACAAGTAATAAATTTTTCATCCATTTACCAATTTCCAGTTCTGAATCAATGATTTTTTGAATCGAATAAGCACTTAAAAATGTTAATGGAAAATAACACAAACTAGAGTAATGAACTATTTTGGTTTTCACAATTGAGAAAAGTATTAGCACAACCCAAAATAAAATCAACATCCATTTTTTAAAGTGTGAAACATATGGAATTTCATTTTTATCTTTTCTTAAACCACGAATAAAAAATATGGAAGCGGGGAAACAGCCAAATAATAAAACGACAAAATGGTACCCAAAAAAGCCTCCATGTCCGGAATCTTGAGTACTGAATAACCTAATCTGATATTCAATAAAATCGAATATTAGTTGGGTGTTTCCAGTCAAAGCAATATACCCAAACCAACTGCCAGAAACCAGTAAAAACGAAAAAGCAAACAACAGGAACCATTTTAAAGAAAAAATATTTCTGAATCTTCCAATAACAAAATATACAACTAAGCACAAACAAAAAATAAGTAATGCAACAGGCCCTTTAGTAAGAGTAGCTAAACCGATAAAAACACCTGACCAAACCGCTGAAATTAAAGAAGATTTTTCGTTTGGAGAATTACTAAAAATGATAAGGTGATAAATTGATAAAAATATAAATAAGTTGAACCACGGATCGATTATACCAGCCTTAAAATAAAAAAATGGAAGTATACTTCCACAAAAACTGAATACCCACAACCAACCAAAAACAGAATCACGTAACCTTGTTCCAAGCCTATACAAGATCATTAAGGTAAAAATTCCGCAAAGCGCGTTAGGTAATCTGGCTGCAAACTCATTTATACCAAAAATTTTCATACTTAAAACCTGAAACCATATAAATAATGGAGGCTTTTCCCAAAAGGGCTGATAATTAATTTGCACCGTAGAATAATTTCCGGAAACTATCATTTCTCTTGCGCATTCTGCAAAATTTATTTCATCCCAGTCAAATAAATGAACAGAACCAATAAACGGAATGAAA
>JBKCIQ010000028.1:0-20900 GCA_046302135.1 Bacteroidota bacterium
CGTTGTTCTCTTTCTTCTTTGCCAAACGAGCGTTTGTATTTACTCGCCATTCTAAAATACTCTTCAGCATTTTTTTTAAGTAATTTGATTTCTTTGAAATGAACATGATTTTGTATGCTTCCGTCTAACGTACTGTTAATGAGTGCCTCTGAAATTCTCGCGGGATGCCCTATTCTGAGAACTTTTACACCTTGGTCAGTTAGTCTTTCTGTTAATAAATCTACAGCTGTATTTGTTGGTGCACAGACTAAAACCTGCTTTTCCTTTTGTAGTGTTAGACGTATAGCATGTATCAGTGTTGTTGTTTTTCCCGTTCCGGGTGGACCGTGTATTACAGCAACATCCTTTGCCGCAATCACCTTTCTGATAGCTTTGTTTTGTGAAAGATTTAAGCCAGGAATTAAGATGTTGTCATCTGTTTCATCAAACTTTGATTCTCTTTCACCATTAAATATTTCTCGTAGTTCATGTATGCGGTTATCCTTCGCCTGAATTACAGTTTCTATGGCTTTTTCCATTTGATCATAACTCAGTTCGTCGAATTGTAGATTTATTCCCAATTTTCCTTCATAAACCCACTCCGGCAGATCATCAACTTGTAAAATTATTGCAATACTATTCTTCTGAACATATTTGATAGTTCCCTTAATTTCTTTGATCTGATTATTTTTATTTGAAAATAGAATAACATTTTTTCCTGCAGAAAATTGATGGGGCTCATTAAGATGAATCGTTCTTTCAAGGTTGGCTTGAACGTAATCTCCGTATGCAGGTTCTTCGTTTATCAGATTAACCGGATACCAGGTCAAGCCGTTTTTTCTTCTTTCCTCAAAACTTGCTTTTAAAAACTGCTCCCGAAATAAACGATAATCTTCATCTCGTTCCTTAATTAAAAGCTCTTTTAGTTTTTTCGAATAATCAACAGAATCCATTTTCATTATCTATCTCTCAGAAACTATGCTGTTTCACCGTATCAACAAATAATTTCACTTTTTCTTTACTAAGATCAGGGTATAAACCATGTCCAAGATTGGCGATGTATCTGTTTACTCCGAATTCCCGAATCATGTTTTGTGTTTTTTCTACAATTGTTTTATCGTCGGCAAAAAGCAAACAAGGATCTGCATTTCCCTGGAGTGTTTTAGTGGAGCCAATAATTTTTCTTGCTAATTGAGGTTTTATTGTCCAATCCAAACCAATTGTTGCACAATTTAAATCTTTCATTTCTTCGAGAGCGAACCAGGCATCTTTGGCAAATACGGTTACGGGCACAAGTTCATTAATGTCATCGCAAATTATTTTTATATACTTCATGGCAAATTCAGAATATTGTTCAGGCCCGAGTATGCCTGCCCAAGAATCAAAAAGCTGAATAATATTTGCTCCTGCTTTAACTTGTGCTTTCAGATAGTTGATTGTACTTAAAGTAATCTTTTCAAGTAAAGCATGCGATAACTTAGGTTCTTTATATAAAAACTGTTTGGCTTTACTGAAAGTTTTACTTCCACTTCCTTCAACCATATAAGCCAAAATAGTCCATGGAGCACCTGCAAATCCGATTAGTGGAACGCGTTGATTTAATTCTTTTTTGGTTAATCGAATCGCTTCAAATACATATTCAAGATTTTCTTCGGGAGCAACAACAATATTATCTACATCTGATTTAGTCTGAATGGTTTTTGGAAAATTGGGTCCTTTAGATTCTATCATTTCATACGGCAAGCCCATTGCTTCGGGTATTACTAGAATATCTGAAAATATGATGGCGGCATCAACTCCTAATATATCCACCGGCTGAACCGTTACTTCTGCCGCAAGCTCAGGTGATTTCACAAACTCAATAAAATTTTTCGCCTTCGATCTTGTTGCTCTATATTCTGGAAGAACCCTACCTGCTTGACGCATTAACCACACAGGAATTCTTTCAACATCTTGCCCTAAAGCCGATCTTATGATAAGATCATTTTCAATTTTTTCTTTCATCATATGCAAATTTAAGTTTTACTTATCAAAGTAATTCAATTAAAATTTTAATGATTTTCCTTAGTTTTATTTTGAGGTCTTAGATACGCTAATTTCAATAGGCACAAATTTTTGTTTTCTTTCTAGAAAAACGTAGATGTCTAAAAAATCATTGGTTGACTGGCTTAATCTCTCTGCCAATCTTTATTTAATTTCAAAAGATGATGATGTGCGGAAAATTATGTCGAAATTTTCTTCATTTATTATTGAAAAGATTGAAAAAGAAGGTGACGATAAAAATAAAAATGACGACGTTGCATTTTCAGCTAGATTAAAAGAACGTATCAAAGAGGCTGAAGAAGAATTCCTAAAGCAAATGCAATTTCTACTTCCAATTATTTATGATAAAATTCATCTGGTTCACAATGAAAGATTCAAAAGAACAGAAGATGAATTGAATAATTTGAAAAGAGAAGTAGCGCTGATTGAAGCAAAATTTGTTGCCATGCAAAGAAATGGCAAAATCCATTAAGTTTAAAATATAATTCTAATTAACAAGTTTCAGTCCTAAATGGATTTACGTTCTGTTTTTAACCAACGATTTAAAAATTTCAGACGCTACAGGCAAATTTTGCGAGTACTGTTGCATTATGGGTTTGAGGAGACGGTGACCTACATGGAGGAAAAAAAGCGTTTCGGGTTCATTAGGAAATTTATACCGCGCGCAACCATTGAGAGAGCTAAACATCTCACGAAGTGGGAAAAAATGCGTTTGGTTTGTGAGGAACTAGGACCAACATTTGTGAAGTTTGGCCAATTGATGAGTAACAGGCCTGATGTTTTACCAATTGGGCTTATAGTTGAGTTAGAAAAGCTGCAGGATGGTGTTCCTCCTGTTAAATCTGCGATAGCGATTAAGTTGCTGGAAGATGAACTCGGGAAAAAAATCACTGATGTTTTTGAGAGTTTTGAAAATGAAGCTTTTGCTTCTGCCTCAATGGCCCAGGTGCATAAGGCCAAGCTTCGTGGTGGAGAAAGTGTAGTGATTAAAATTCAACGCCCAGGAATTAAAGAAGTAATTGAGTCAGATATTCGTGTAATGAAATATCTGGCTGAAGTGCTCACGCAAAGAATTCCTTCATTAAAAAGTATTGATCCTCCCGGTTTAGTAAGGAATTTTGAGGAAAGTATAATGCGTGAGCTGGATTTTGTTCATGAATCTGTAAACATTAAAAGATTTCATGCAAATTTTTCTCAATTGAAAAAAGGTCAGGTTGCTATCCGTTCGCCTAAGGTTTTTTCCGAATTCAGCACTTCTAGAGTTCTTACAATGGAGTTTATTGATGGAGTAAAAATTAATGACATTAAAAAGCTTAGGCAGTTTGGATATGACAGAAAACTGATTGCTAAACGTTTGGCGGAAGCATATCTTATGCAGATATTTAACCATGGTTTTTTTCATGCTGATCCTCATCCGGGTAATTTATTAGTATTGAAAGATAGTGTAATCTGTTTTTTGGATTATGGGATGATGGGTAATATAATGCAACGCGATTTGGAGCAATTGGGACGAATGTTCAATGCAGTCAGATCAAAAGATGTCAGAAAAATCTTATTTGCTTTACAGCAACTCTCAGATCAGCCTGTTGTAAAAAAGAAACGTGCCTTGGAAGCTGATTTAAATGAGTTCGTTCAGAACCATGCTTTCAGAAAAATTAATAAAAATGAAATGAGCACTATTCTTATTGACCTGAAGGACATTATTGTTAAGTATGGACTAAAAGCCCCGTCTCATTTTTTTCTGCTTGGAAGATCAATGATGGCAGCGGAAGGTGTAATAAGACAACTCGATCCTGATCTTGATTTGGAAAAAATGTCAAGACCATACATTTTTGAAGCTTTAGTAAAACATTACAATCCCTCTCAGTTTGCACAAAGAGTATTGAGTTCAGTATACGAGTTGGGGATGTATATGGAAGAGTTTCCACGGGATATAAAAACTGCAATCAGAAAAATAAATACCGGAGAGGTTCAGGTCGATCTAACTCATAAAGGAATAGACCCGCTGGCAAATACCATACATACCACGGGGCGGCAATTGGTTTATGCAATGATTTTATCTGCTTTGATTGTAGCTTCAACCCTAATGATCATATTTGATGTTCATCCGCATTGGGGAACAAAATCGCTTTGGGGAATTCTGGGTTTTATTTTTTCCGGCATTATTACATGGCGGATGCTAAGGATGAATGGTAATAATAATACAAGTAATATTTTAGAAAAAGAATAAGATTACCATTCACTTTCTCCGAGCCATTTTTTTAGCTTCTCTGATTTTGGAAATAATGCATGTGCCAGTTCATCCCAGCAGATAAAAGCACCGGCAGAGTAGAGTGGTGAGTTCAACTGCTTAATCATGGCAACATCGTTTACAATCATGAATCTGTAGCCAATTGTACTGCCAATTCCAAGCCATTTAAAAATCTTGAATTTGATATTGATGGCAGGATTATACAGCGCTATGAAGTCTCCTATTCTTCTATTGGTTTCTCCATTAGATAAGTACTCATATTTACTAAACCCTCCTGCAACCTCCACTTGAGAACTTAAGGTCCAACGTTTGCTTTTATGAAAAACAAAATCAACATAATAACACAAATAACGAAATGTAAAACGGTTGTTTTTATATGCAACGCTTCCATTTAGATCTGGTAACAGTGATGATTTGCTTAGATCTGAATTGAGCCATGCATATCCGCCTCCTATGCTTATTTTTTTACCAAAAGTAACTCCGAGCTTAAGACTCACCACTTCAATTCTATCCCCATTTGAAAATGAATTTTTAGATTCGTATCTGAAATCAAAACTCTTTCCGGAGGTAAAAGCTTTGTGTAAAGTATCAACGTACTGCGACTTTAAATCTATGCTATTGAAAATTAAAAAAGCAAATATTAAAACGTTGATATATTGTTTTGATTTCAATATTTTATTTCAAAAAATTTTCTGCAGATTTTAATGCTGCCCTAATTCCCTCTGGATATGTACCACCGGCTGTTGCATAGAAAGCTTGACCTCCTCCTCCTCCCCGAATTTCTTTGCTGATCTCACGAACTATATTGCTTGCATTCAGATTTCTTTCTTTAACCAAGCTATCTGATAGAATTACTGAAAGAGTTGCCTTACCATTTATTTCAGCCCCTATTACGCAGTATAAGCTTTCAGATTGACCTCTCATCTCAAATAAAATATTTTTCAATTCTTCGGCACTGTTAAGTTCAACTATTTCAGCGACGAAGTTGATGCCTTCTTTATTTATGATTTTTGAAATGAGTTCTTTTTTAATTGAAACAGCTTTTTCTCTATTAAGCTTTTGCAACTCTTTATGCAGCTGATTATTTTCCTCTATAAGCGTTTGAACACTTTTGCAAAGATCTTTCGGGTTTTTAAGAATCGATTTTATTTGATTAAAAATTTCAGTTTGTGTATCAAAAAATTCTTCAGCCTTTAAAGAGGTGATGGCTTCAATCCTTCGAACACCGGATGCAACAGCACCTTCTGAAGTAATCTTAAATAAGCCAATTTGACCGGTTGCATTCACATGTGTTCCGCCGCAAAGTTCAATGGAGTAATCTTTGTCAAAAGTTACAACTCGTACAATTTCTCCATATTTCTCTCCGAAAAGAGCCATTGCTCCTGTCTTTTTAGCTTCTTCTATATTCATTAATTTGATTTCAGATGCAATGTTTTCTCTTATCTTTTCATTCACCATTTTCTCAACCTTCATTAGTTCTTCGTCAGTTAATTTTGAAAAATGGGAAAAATCAAACCTGAGGTATTCGTCATTTACTAAACTCCCTTTCTGTTCCACATGTGTACCCAACACAGATCTTAATGCGGCATGCATAAGATGTGTAGCACTATGGTTATTGCTGGTCAATCCTCTTTTTTGTCGGTTTACTTTTGCTCTAAAACGATCAATTATATTATCAGGTAATTTTTCTGTGACATGAATAATCAATCCACTTTCTTTAATGGTGTTGATGATCTCAATCTTTTCTTCATGATGTTCTAAAGTTCCGTGATCACCTACCTGCCCCCCACTTTCTGCATAAAACGGTGTTTTATTCAATAATAGATGATAAAGCTCTTTGGTTTTTGTTTTTACCTTTCTGAATCTTGTGATGTAGCAATCACATTCTAATTCATCATAGCCGATGAATTCGCAGGAGCTTCCTGCTTCCGTCTGCCATTGAACCGCGGTGAAAATCCAGTCCGCAGATTCTTTTTCTGTTGCTTCTTTACTTCTCTTTTTCTGCTCATCTAAATATTTTTTAAAACCTTCTTCATCAATTTCAAGGTCGTATCCTTTAGCAATGAGAGCTGTCAAATCAACCGGGAAACCGAAGGTGTCATATAAATCAAACACCATTTTTCCATTTACAACTTTGCTTTTCTTTTGCAGGATCATTTCCATACAAACCGTATCAATTTTTCTTAAACCAACCTCAAGTGTTTTGAAGAATGAACTTTCTTCTTCTTTGATGACTTTTTCTATTAGTAATTTTTGGTTTTTTAATTCCGGAAATGCATCGCCCATTTGATGTGCAAGTACTGGTACAAGTCTGAATAAAAACGGTTCCTTCAATCCAAGTGATTGATATCCGTAACGAACAGCTCTTCTCAGAATTCTTCTAATAACATATCCTGCACCGGTAGCAGATGGAAGTTGTCCGTCAGCAATTGCAAAAGATATAGCTCTTATATGATCTGCAATTACCCTTATGGCAATATTTAGAATCCTGTGATTTTTGTGATGTAATTCGTCATTGGGTTTATAATGATGTCCACAAAGTTCTTCTATCTTTTCAATCAGAGGGCCAAAAACATCAGTATCATATGTTGAAGATTTTCCTTGTAGCACCATACAGAGTCTTTCAAAGCCCATACCTGTATCTACATGTTGCTTAGGCAACTTTACTAGAGAGCCATCTGCACGTCTCTCGAACTCCATAAATACATTGTTCCAAATTTCAATAACCTGTGCGTGTCCGGTGTTTACAAGGTCTCTTCCAGGAATTTTTTTTATCTCTTCTTCTGATCTTGCATCATAATGAATCTCACTGCAGGGTCCACAGGGGCCTGTGTCACCCATTTCCCAGAAATTATCTTTTTTGTTACCTTTTAAAATTTTTGATTCATCAACAAAATTCTTCCAACAGTCGTAAGCTTCCTGATCGAATGCAACATTATTTTCCTGATCTCCCTCGAAGACGGTTACGTATAATCTGTTTTTATCAATTTTGTAAACAGAGGTTAGTAATTCCCATGCCCATGTTATTGCTTCCTTTTTAAAGTAATCTCCGAAACTCCAGTTACCCAGCATCTCAAACATGGTGTGGTGATAAGTGTCAACTCCTACTTCTTCCAGATCGTTATGTTTACCGCTTACCCTAAGACATTTCTGCGTATCAGCAATTCTTGAATATTTTATAGGACTATTACCAAGAAAAAGATCTTTGAACGGAGCCATACCGCTGTTATTAAACATTAACGTAGGATCATTCTTCACCACCATAGGTGCACTTGGCACAATTTCATGATTTTTCGATTTGAAAAACTCCAAAAACGTCTTTCTGACTTCAACGGATTTCATAGTGAAATTTTATTAAAACTTAAAAAAATATTATTTTAATTTAGAGTGTAAATTTAATTGATTTAGGCCTGATTTTTCAAGTAACCAGCCAGTTGTTTTAAACAAGAAATGATATATCAGAAATTATTGATGGTTGCTACTACTACTGTTAAATTTTTTGCCGAAATATTATTGTTTTTAAATAATTTGAAAATTAGTGACATCCATTTTTTTATAAAATATTGATAGATTTTTAATTTCTTCATAACTTATTCTATATCTGTTCACTAATTTCGTGTCAAATTTAATAAATGAAAAATTATATACTTTTTTCCATCACTATTGTAATTGTGTTTCTTACCTCATGCCGTTCTTACAATTTCACCAAAATCAGTTATTCAGAGGATAAAATCAGTCCAAAAATCAAGCCTATGGTTGCAAAAAATAATTTAGCTGACCATCTGGAACTTAGTTTTGCACTCATGTATAATCATGAAATAAACAAGAATATTTGTCAGATTAGAAATGAAGATACTTCAAGATTGGACAAAGAAAACATTGGTGTTGCTGATTTAAAGGTTGTGAAAAAAGCCAATAGAAAAGGATTAATTAGATATTTGATTTGTACTGCTTTTGCGGCCCCTTTTGGAATTCCTGCACTTGTGGGCTTGCCGGTAGGACACAGTAAAGGTCTCGTAAAATTACAAGTAGATGTTAAAGATAAAACAGGCTCAATAATTAAATCTTATAAGGCAACAGGACGGCACACCTCATACATCACTTGTTATTGGGGCTATAAGAAAAAAGATGCGGAAAATAAATCAATAGACAGGGCATTTTACAAGGCCTTGAAAAAAATCAAATCAAAAATGGAAGACGATGCTGATTTTTTAAATTCTAAATTGCCTGAAGGATTACTTTCTGAAAATGAATTAGCGTCCAGGAAATACATCAAAGATGGTGACGAGCAATATACGAGTAAAAAATATGCCGCCGCAATTGAAAGTTATTTAAAGGCCTACAACATTATTAACCCTTCAGAAAAGAAACACGCAAAATTAGCCTATAAACTTGGTAGCAGTTATATAGATAATGGAGATGAAAGTTCAATTGGTGAAGGAATTAAATATTTAAATAGATCATTGGAGCTCGATCCAAAAGTTGACTACATGGCTCCTGTAGGATTATATTTGGGATACAAGAGTCAGGGTGATTACACAAATGCTTTGAAGTATCTTAATTATACTCTTGATAATTTTAGCCTTAATGACAAGCAGATTACATTATTAAAGGAATGGAGAACGAAATTAATGGAAGAGGAGAGGCAAATAATGGCAGGCCAGGAGTTAAAAAAGACACCGGAAAATGTTACCATCAACAATCTTGGAGCCGACATCAACGGAAAAGACGGAGATTACTTCCCTTCAATTACCGCCGATGAAACAACTTTACTTTTTACATCAAGACGAAATGGAAGCACAGGGGGTATGGATAATGATGGTAAACATGACGAGGATATTTGGATTTCAAGTAAAAAAGCAGATGGTAGCTGGGAATCTCCAAGAAATTTTGGTTCTCCTGTTAACAGTAAAAATAATAATGGAGTTGCATCATTTACAGGAGATGGGCAGTATGTTGTTTGTGTAAGGTGCAATGAGAATGATGGTTATGGCAGTTGTGACCTTTACGGCACTACATTGATAGGAAATACATGGGGAGTTCCTAAAAACCTTGGTTCAAAATTAAATTCTAAGGAGTGGGATTCTCAGGTTTCTATTTCTGCTGACGGAAAAACATTGGTATGGTCTTCCCTTCGCGCCGGAGGTTATGGAGAAGAAGATCTATGGATTTCACGTAAAAATAGTAACGATGAATGGTCAGAGCCTAAAAATCTAGGATCACTCATCAACACAAAAGGTAGTGAGCTCTCACCCTTCCTGCATCCTGATGGAAAAACTTTGTATTTCAGCTCAGATAATCTTTCACCAAGAATAGGAGGTTTTGACCTTTACAAAACTGTTCTAAATGATAACGGAACATGGTCAAAGCCGGTTAACTTGGGTTATCCTATCAACTCTGAGAAAAACGATAAGTATTTTATTTTATCACCTTCCGGAATCAAAGGATACTTTTCATCAGACAGATCCGGAGGCTATGGATCAATGGATCTTTATGAAATAGTTTATCCTCAGGAAAAAAAATCTTCTCTTATTACGTTTATTGGTAATGTAATAGATGAAGAAACAAAAGTTCCTTTAGAAGCCACCATTAAGATTGAAGACCTAGATAGTGCAAGGCTAGTTGGAGAATATATTTCAAATTCAATTACAGGGAAGTTTGTTGTAATATTAACGCCCGGACACAACTATTCATTGACGGTTATACGAAATGGGTATTTGTTCTATTCCGAAAACTTTAACATTTCTGTAAGTAATGAATTTAAGGAAATTAAAAAGGAGGTTCCGCTTCAGCCAATTAAAGAAGGAAAGAAAATTATACTCAATAATATATTTTTTCAAACAGGAAAATCTGAACTTACAGAAAGCTCCGTACTCGAGATTGACAAACTCTATACGCTGTTAACTCAGAACTCGGAAATAAAAGTTGAAATTTCCGGCCATACTGATAATACGGGTAGCAAAGTCGACAACAACAAATTGTCACTTGACAGAGCTACTGTTGTTGTAAATGCCTTAATTAATAAAGGAATAAAATCATCAAGACTTAGCGCTAAAGGATACGGCGACTCACAGCCTATTGCACCAAACGATACCGACGAAAACAGACAGCTTAACAGAAGAACAGAATTTAAAATTTTAACTGCCAATTAAACGTTAGGGCTAGTTTTGTTAAATATCTGATGGTAATTTAAATTTTGTATCGAATTTTTAATTTTAAATCAGTTCAGTATTCTGTTTGCTTTTGATAACTTTGTTCTATAGTCTTAAATCATGAAAATTGAACAAATATATACAGGTTGCCTTGCACAAGGTGCCTATTTCATTAGCTCGGAAGGAGAGGCCGCTGTAATTGACCCGTTAAGGGAATCTAAGCCTTATCTCGAAAGAGCAGAAAAAGAAAAAGTCAAAATAAAATATGTTTTTGAGACTCATTTTCATGCAGATTTTGTTTCTGGGCATGTTGATTTAGCTGAAAAGACCGGCGCAACAATTATTTATGGTCCGGGTGCAGAAACAGGATTTAAGAGTCATACGGCTAAAGATGAAGAAGAGTTTTTCATTGGGAAACTGACAATTCGTGTTTTGCATACTCCGGGACATACACCTGAGTCTAGCACATATTTATTAATGGATGAAAATGGTAGGCCACATTGTATTTTCAGCGGTGACACACTTTTTATAGGCGATGTAGGTCGTCCTGATCTTGCGGTTAAATCTGATTTAACTCAGGAGCAGTTAGCAGGCATGTTGTATGATTCTTTACGCAACAAGATAATGCCACTTCCAGACGATGTGATTGTTTATCCTGCTCATGGTGCCGGAAGTGCTTGTGGTAAAAATCTAAGCAAGGAGACTTTTGACACTTTAGGTAATCAGAAAAAAACCAACTATGCCCTAGCGAATATCTCAAAAGAAGAATTTGTGAAAGAGCTTACAACAGGTATTTTACCTCCACCGCAATATTTCCCTAAAAATGCGATTTTAAATAAAAAAGGATATTCATCATTTGACAATGTTGTCTCCCATGGAAAAAATGCCTTAAGCCCTGAGCAGTTCGAAATAATTGCGAATGAAAATGGGGCATTGGTTTTAGATGTAAGAAAACCTCAAGACTTTACCGAAGGACACATCCCCAATTCTATTTTCATTGGTTTGGATGGTCAATTTGCACCTTGGGTGGGAGCATTAATTATTGATATAAACCAACCTATTTTGCTTGTAGCCCCTGAGGGAAGGGAGGAGGAAACTATAATGAGATTGTCAAGAGTTGGATATGATAATACTATTGGATATTTATCAGGAGGTGTTGGTGCATGGAAGAATTCAGGACGTGATTTAGAAACGGTTAAATCTATAACAGCGGATGAATTTTCGAATGACTTCAAAAACAAGAAAGTTCACGTTATTGATGTTAGAAAACCGGGCGAGTATAATTCACAGCATTTAGAAGGTGTGGAAAACAAGCCTCTTGATTATTTGAATGACTGGATATCCTCAGTTGATAAAAACGCCACTCATTATGTTCACTGTGCAGGTGGTTACAGAAGTATGATTGCGTGTTCCATTATGAAATCAAGAGGGTTCGGACAATTGATAGATGTACAAGGAGGATTTGCAGCAATTCAGAAGACAGGGCTCCCTACAACTGAATTTATTTGTAGTTCAATCAAATAATCTTTCTAACAATTATAGATTTTGATATTACGAAATCATTTTTTGAGATTTTGACAATTCTGTTTGTACCATGTATTAGGTAAATCCCTCGGTCGTATAATCAATTTACCTAAATTTGTTGTCATGGAGTGGTTAGAAAAATTAGACAGAGACTTTTTCCTTTTCATCAACGGAAAAAATTCTTCATTTTTCGACTCGGTTTTTTTTCTCTCAAATTTGGTAATTACTTGGGTTCCTTTATACGTTTTTTTTCTTTTTCTGATTTTTAGAAAATTTAAGAGCAAAACTTGGATTTGTGTTGCCGGGGCGGCGATTCTGATTTTAGCTACTGATCAATCTTCTGTTTTGTTAAAGAATAATGTAAGGCGTTACAGACCTTCACACAACCTGGAAATTAAAAATAATGTCCATTTGATTAAAGAGGAAAAAGGCGGGCAATACGGTTTTGTTTCTTCACATGCCGCCAATGTGTGGGGAATTGCGATTTATATTTTTCTTCTACTTGATTTGAGAAAAAAAAACTGGATAATTCCAATTCTCTTTTGGGCCGCGTTTGTTTCCTACGGAAGGGTATATTCCGGTGTTCACTATCCGGCTGATGTACTGGGCGGCGCTCTCCTTGGAATTGTAGTTGCGCTTGCAGTTTACAAAGTAGTTCATCATTTTGGTTTAGCAAAAAATAAAAATGAATCAATTACCACTTGAATATGTTTTTTGAAAAAAATAAGCTTTTTGTATTATTTCTGTTATCCTCAATTTTAGGATACACGCAAACTCCCGATTCTGATATTTGGCTTTTCCGAATTAAGAAATCAGAAAAAGGCATTGAATTCCAAGATGGCATAAACATAACTAATCGAGTGGGCTATGATAATCAGCCCTTCTTCACTCCGGATAATAAATTTATTTTATTTACTTCCATCAGAGAAGAGAATCAGTCTGACATTTATAAATACGGTATCAAATCAAAAAAAACTAACCGTGTCACCGCAACAACAGTTAGCGAGTATTCACCAATGCTAACGAATGACGGAAGTAAAATATCAGTTGTTGTTGTTGAAAAAGATTCTACCCAGCGTATTTGGCAATTTGATGCTAAGGAAAAGAAAGATAAGAAACCATACGCTGAATCTGATCAAGTTTGTGCACTTACAGAGGTTGACAGCGTCGGCTATTACGCATGGCTTAATCATGACACCTTAATTTATTATAAGCTTACCAATCCTCATTCTATTCATGTTTATGCCGTTTCGGAAAAGCGGGATGTTTTTTTAGGAAACGAACCTTCAAGATCTTTCAAGCCCTGCGGCTTTAGGAAGTTTTTTTATGTTTTAAAGCGGGATCAAAATAATGAGCTTCGTGTTTATGACTGGGCAATACGCCGGTCAGATGTTCTTGCTTTGACATCTAAGGAAAATGAAGATTTTATTTGGAGCAATGAATTTGGATTTATGAAAAGTGAAAATGATAAGCTCTTTAGGTTAGATTCAAAAACTAAGGACTGGATGGAGTGGGCAAATTTCAGTGCAAACGGAATAAAGAAAATTACACGTTTTGCACTTTCATCTGACGGAAAATGGCTTGCTGTAGTAAGTGTAAACTAAAAAAATGGTTGTGATAAACGGGTATTACGTTTCTTCAGAAAAATCACTTCTCAACCGAGAGTTTATTCATCAATTTCTATCACAGGAAAGTTACTGGGCAAAAGGTATTTCTTTGGATGCTGTAGAAAAAACTATAGAAAACTCTTTGTGTTTTGGAGTTTACCGTAAAGACAACAAACAGGTAGGTTACGCAAGAGTAATAACAGATTACGCAACAGTTGCACACATTGCAGATGTTTTTATCTCAAATGAATTCAGAGGACTTGGCCTGTCAAAATTATTGATTGGAAAAATCATGGAACATAATTCAATAACTCAACTCCGAAAAGTATTTTTGTTTACACAAGATGCACAAAGGCTTTATGAAAAATTCGGTTTTCGTAATTCAAATTCTCCTCAGCATTACATGGAAATAAAAATGAATAATCCTAAAACCGATTAATGAACTTTCTGATTCCTATTCTTTATACGGTTATTTTTTCTTGGATCGTTTTTAAGAGTGATTTTTTTTCAAAAAGTGGAATACCTTCCTGGCTCAGGATCTTCGTTTTTTATTTTAAAATCATAACGGGGATATTTGTAATATATGTTTATACAAATCACTACGGAAATGTAAAAACAGCAGATGTACTTTTATATTATAGTGACGGTAAAATAATTTCAGAATCCTTTTACACTAAGCCTTTGGATTTTTTCAAGCTTATAAGTGGATGGGGATGTGATACGGAATATTTTCATGCGAATTATTTTTCAAAGATGGATAGGTGGCAAAGACATCATGATTCGTTTTTTTACAACGACTGCCACACCATAATTCGTTTTGATGCATTGGTACAAATATTATCTTTTGGAGCATTTCACGCAGGGACAGTTATTATCTGTTTTATTTCTTTCTCAGGATTAACTGCCATTTACAGGAGCATGGAAAGATTCCTGACAGGAAAAAAATATCTTTTATTTGGAATAGTTTTTTTTTCTCCTGCACTTCTATTTTGGGGCTCCTCCCTTTTTAAAGAAGGATTACTGATTTTTGGGATAGGATTTTTAGTATTTGCAATTTTTGAATTTAAATATCAAACATCATTTAAATGGAGTTTGTTATTTTATTTTCTTATGGGACTTTCAATGTGTATCGCTGTCAAAATTTACGTTTTACTGCTTTTAATTCCGCCAGTACTTTCTTATTTGATAATCGATAGATTTAAAATTCCTTTTAAATCAATTTCAATGTTATTGTTTAATTCTATTTTTATTTTTTCAGGTTTGTTTTTTCTTAATATTTTTTTTCAGAGAAATCCTGTAAAAGAGGTTATACGCCATCAGCATGATTTTATAAATATAGCTAGAGGCGGCGTTTACCTATATCGGGACTCAACAGCAGTAAGACTTGCATACAACGATAAAAACCGTTTGATAAATACGCAGAAAAAGGATACGGTAAAAATAATGAAGGGTTCAACTTACGAAACTTGGAACAATAATACACTTTCCGACACCTTGATTATCAATAATTCCACAGATACTTCCTTGTTCTGGAATCAGGCAAGCATTGAACCTGCGCGTAGCGCATATTTTATGCCTCATTTGAAATATTCTTTTTCATCATTCGCGTATTATTTGCCAAATGCACTATTTAATGTTTTATTGCGTCCGTTTATTTGGGAAGCCGAAAATCTTTATCAGAAAATATGTTCCATTGAAAATATAATTTATTTGTTGTTTTTTGCTCTTTGCATTTTTTTAGCGGATTTTTCTAAATTAAATACCAGTTTGTTTTGGGTGGGACTTATATTTTCTCTAAATCTTTTTTTATTGATTGGTTTCACAACTCCCGTTGCAGGCGCTCTCGTTCGTTATAAGATGCCGGCAGTACCATTTTTTCTGTTTTCAGCCTTGTTTTTATTGGATGTTGAAAAGGCAAAAAAGTATCGAGTCATAAAATGGTTTTTTCAGGACTGATTTCATTATTTTTGTTCTGAATGAAAAATTCCCTTAGAAAAAAATCAGTTACAAATGTTAGCGCTGAAGAAAACGAACATGGTCATGGTTTACACAGGGTATTAACGGTTCGTGATCTTACATTTTTTGGTATAGCGGCGATTATAGGTGCAGGTAGTTTCAGTTCAATGGGTCAGGCATGTTCAAGTGGAGGACCAGGTGTTATATTTCTGTTTATCATTTGTGGTGTAGCTTGTGCTTTTACTGCATTTTGTTACGCTGAATTTGCTTCTAGGGTGCCCTCCGGCGGAAGTGCTTATACTTATGCATACGTTTCATTCGGTGAGCTCTTTGCTTGGATCATTGGTTGGGCGTTACTCATGGAATATTCCATAGGAAACATATATGTTGCATTTTCATGGAGTGGTTATTTTACCAATCTCCTTGAAGCTGTTGGAATACATTTGCCGCAATGGACAACTATAAATTACCTTAGTGCAAAACAAAGTTTCATTGAATGGCAGGATTATAGTGTACAGTTTTCTTCTTATCTAAAGGATGGAAATTTAATTAAAGGATCTCTTTTTGAATCCTGGTTAAATTCCGAATCAACCAAAGAGCTGGTTAAGTCAGGTAAAAATATAAGCTCTCTGGCAGGCGAGTATTTAAATACTCTTTCAATGAAAGAAGGTTCTCTTGCATGGAAGAATGCGCCTGTGATTGGTGGTCTTCATGTTATTTTTGATTTGCCTGCTGTTATAATTAATGCATTAATAACTATTCTGGTTTATGTAGGTGTAAAAGAATCGCGTAACCTCAGTAATGTAATGGTGCTAGTAAAATTAATTATCATTTTACTTGTAATTGTTGTTGGTTGCTTTTATGTTGATATAGACAACTGGGTACCTTTCTTGCCTAACGGTTTTGGTGGAGTAATGGCAGGAGCTTCTGCAGTATTTTTTGCCTATATCGGTTTTGATGCTGTTTCCACCTTGGCTGAAGAAAGTAAAAATCCGCAACGCGATTTACCCAGAGGAATGATTTATTCACTCGTAGTTTGTACTGTGCTTTACATTATTTTATCACTCATACTAACCGGTATGGTGAAATCAGGAAAACTAAATGTAAGCGATCCGCTTGCTGAAGTTTTTTCACTACGAGGAGTAAAATGGATGCTATTTATAGTCAGTATCGCCGCTGTGGTTGCAATGACATCTGTTCTGCTCGTTTTTCAAATGGGACAACCTAGAATCTGGATGAGCATGAGTAGAGATGGATTACTGCCTAAAAAATTTGCATCAATTCATCCAAAGTTTAAAACACCGGGGTTCTCTACCATTGTTACAGGGTTGGTTGTTGGATTGCCACTTTTTTTCACCAATGAAACTTTTGTTCTCGATTTTACAAGTGTTGGAACCTTATTTGCTTTCGTTTTGGTTTGTGGTGGTGTATTAACACTACCTCCCGTTAAAAAGAAAATAAAAGGACAATTTCATCTTCCATATATAAATGGAAAATGGATAGTCCCCGGACTTTTTATTCTCGGATTTACAATTTTATTTTTATTTGGTTGGACTTGGCTCAAAAGTGTTTTCATTATTAACAAAGAAACTGCAGGAACAAATATTCCAATGATTATTTTCTTTTTGGTTTGTCTGATTATGTCAGTTTTGAGTTATTTAAAGAACTACTCTTTAGTTCCTGTTCTTGGATTAGTTTCTTGCTGTTATTTACTAACAGGCATGGCTCTTAGCAATTGGATCTGGTTTTCTGTTTGGCTTTTGCTAGGATTGCTTGTTTATAGAATTTACGGCTACAAAAAAAGTAAACTCGCAAGTAAAGCCTCCTGATTGGCTTTTGAATCAACTAATTTATCATTGAATATTTAAAAGAACCTTTGCAGCGATCTTAAGTGGTGACTGTAAACTCCTTTTTTTTCGTCGTAAATTCCTTTCAGATCCAAGCCATCAATGTGAACAGTGCCGCTCGCGTGAATTATTTCTGACGGAGATATAACAATGCCAACATGAGTTATCTTACCGCTCTCGTTATCAAAAAACGCAAGATCACCCGGAAGCACCTCTTCAATAAAATCTAGTTCCGTACCTTGTTCGGCCTGTTGGTAAGCATCTCTTGGAATTTTTATACCGTTTAATTTGTAAACCAATTGGGAAAAGCCACTACAATCAATCCCGAATTCACTTCTACCGCCCCAAAGATATGGAGCATGTAAAAATTGAAAAGCGGTCTTCAAAATCTTATTTCTGTCAGGATTTTTTATTTCGCTGAAAGATTTTCCCTTAAAGTTGAAAGATTTTTTATCGATATGCATTTCACCTTCGGATAGTAAAGGCAATTCTGACCCGGCAAGTATTGGAATTACAGTTTTTTCTCCTTGCAAAATTATTGCAGATTGCATTTCAGATGCAACTGCAATTTTTGATTTATGGATTTTTATAAAAGTGGATTTCGAAATTTTAAAGTAATGTTTTTTGTGTAGCCAACCTTCATAGTTGTCATATGAATTTTTTATGTAGTCCCAAGTATCATTAGATGTGGAATCAAGAACAGTAAAGCTTTCTCCAAACAGCATTTGAGATACCATTTCACTTGTGTGAGTAGCATCCTTTCTTAAAGCCGCAATACTTACATTACATACACCGTAGGCGGGATTATTGTTTGATGATTTTAATTTTGGAGACACTTTCCCGAGAAAATAATTGTAAAAAGTAAACCCCTGCAGTCAATTCGCTTACGTCAACAACTAAAGTTTCGTCTTGACTTTTAAAGAATTTCAGTAATATATTATTACCTGATAGGTCAGTTGCATATATAGATTGAAAATCTGAATTTTTTGATTTGACTTTCATTATTCCGCTCACCGGATTAGGAAATGCAGAGATAATATTTTCCGCAACCTCAGAGTGGATATTTGTTGTCAATACATTAACAATAGCCGAAATGGTATCCGTAATCCCACATTTTCCTGCCTGCAATGTGACTGTGTAAGTTCCGGGTATAATGTAGGTGTGACTTGGATTTGAAAAAGTGGAAGTATCACCGTCACCAAAACTCCAGTAATACTGCGTGGCGTTAGTAGATGTGTTTGAAAACGAAAAATTACTGAGTGTGGATTGGTAGGTAAAAGCAGCGGCAGGATCATAACTTCCAATTCTCCAATTCAAAATAGAGTCGTAAATCACCGTTTTAACTGCGCTTCTTATTATACTTGCATCAGAGGAAGAAAGCGTGCTGTTGAATGTAATCAGAGTGGGGTCCTTCCTGAAAATTGATGAATAAAAGCAGCAAGCCGCGGCATAACTTCCTGCAACTGATGGATGACTTCCATCCGTTTGGTATAGGTCTATGAGTGGTTGAGTGTTTCTTAGATAATTCCAAACTCTTCCTACTGCTGAAACTACAGCATGGTTACTATCGGTCATCATCATATACCTAAGGTAAAGTAGGCTATCCATCCCTTGATAGGTACATACAGGAGGCCAGACTGAACAATTTGAAGCATCACCATTTTTTCTTCCCCAAGTCATGAAAAACATTGTCTCAGTACAATTGTTAACAGAATTAATTATGCTATCTAGTATTCGCGCGTAAGGAAATACAGAGGATTGAACCTGTCCGTCAGGAAATGAAGGAAGCTGACTCTGTTCCTGAAGAACAACAAAGTCCCAGTTACCAAGGTTTATTTTATTTAATGATGTAGCGTTTGTGCTGTGTCCCTGGAGAGTGTATCCGCCAGGGGCATTACTGTCATATATCAATGTGTCACCCGCCGAAAGCGCTACGTTGGCTGTAAGTTGAGGTAAGTTATTTACTGCGGTGTAACTATTTCCTAAAAAAAGCACACGTTTTGTACCTTGAGAAAATATTTCTCCGATTAAGATTAAAACAGAAATTGAAATTAAAATTAGATTTTTCATTGTATCATTTCTATAACCATTGCACTCGCACCGCCGCCACCATTGCAAATTGCACAAGCGCCGTATTTACCATTGTTTTGTTTTAAAACATGCAAAAGAGTAACTAGGATTCTGGCGCCGCTTGCTCCTAAAGGATGTCCAAGGGAAACTGCACCTCCGTTAACATTTACCTTTGAAGTATCTAGATTCAACAATTTATTATTTGCAAGAGATACAACTGAAAACGCTTCGTTTATTTCAAAATAATTGATCTGTTCCATCTTAAGCCCCGCTTTTGCAACTGCAAGCGGTAATGCTTTGGAAGGGCATGTAGTAAACCATTCAGGAGCTTGTTCCGCGTCAGCGTATGATAGAATTTTTGCAATTGGTTTTATACCGAGAGCATCAGCTTTTTCTTTACTCATGAGTATTAACGCGGCAGCTCCATCATTTAATGTAGATGCGTTAGCTGCAGTAACCGTTCCATCCTTTTGAAATACAGGTTTCAACTCAGGAATTTTTTCAAATTTTACCAGTTTATATTCTTCGTCATGGGTGATTTTAAGAGGCTCACCTTTCTTTTGCGGTACTTCAACAGGCACAACTTCTTCATTGAATCTGCCTGCTGCCCATGCTTCTGCAGAACGTTTGTATGACTGAATTGCGTAAGCATCTTGTTCTTCTCTTGTAATTTTAAGGTCTTTTGCACATAGCTCTGCAGAATTTCCCATATGGTTCTGATGATAAACATCGGTTAAGCCATCTTTAACAAGTCCATCAATCAATGTTCCATTACCCAATCTGTATCCGTTTCTTGCCTGATCAAGATAGTAAGGAACCTGGCTCATGTTTTCCATTCCTCCCGCAACAACCACATCTGCATCATTTAATTTAATACTTTGAACAGCATACATAACACTCTTTAATCCGGAAGAACAAACTTTATTAATGGTTGTACATTTAACCTCGTCAGGTAATCCTGCAAATTTTGCAGCCTGCCTGGCAGGAGCCTGGCCAAGGTTGGCTTGCATAACACAGCCCATAAGAACCTCTTCTACCTCGTTGCTGTTAAGATTTATTTTTTCGAGCGCACCTTTTATTGCTGCTGCACCAAGTTTTCCGGAACTTACAGAAGATAATGCACCATTAAATGTTCCAATTGCTGTTCTTACGGCAGAAACTATGTAAACCTCTTTCATTTATTTTTATTTTGATTGTTTAATAGATTTTTTTGCTGTCTGGCAGAGCACCTATGACAGATTTTATTTTATTGTTAAATAATTTTGCCAAAAATAAGGTTTTGTTTATTCGGTGCTGTTAAAATTGATACAATTACAATTAGATAGAAATAAATTATCAAAAACACATATTTTTACATTAAGATTCACTAAATCAAATAGATAAAAAGTTGTCCCTATTGTTGAAAAATAAAGGAGGTTTCTATATTGAAATAGGTGCCAACGACGGGATATCCCAAAGTAACTCACTATTT
>JBKCIQ010000029.1:0-3196 GCA_046302135.1 Bacteroidota bacterium
CTTGTACCGATCCCAACATTTCCACCCGGAGCAAAGAAAATTCCGTTGGCAACTTGATTAGTTGAATTGGTAAAAAATCTATAACCCCCTGAAAATCTGGCAGAAAACTGATCGTCGGCGCTTGAAGACAATATTGTTGGGTTACTAGCACTCCAATCACCCATAACCATAGATCCAAGGTTATTCGCCTGAGTAAAGTTTCCAATTGAGAATGCTCTATTTGCGGTGACATTATTATCAGTACCAATTGCAAATGAAACCACACCACTAACGCTATTTGAGATTCCCGCATTAATGCCACCCGAAACAGATAATTTTGAATCAGGAGAATTTGTACCAATCCCTAACCTTCCATCTTTAGTGAGTCTCATTTGTTCGGTATTGCTGAGACTTCCTGTGTTTGTTGTAAAAAATGCCATTGCTGTTGGTGCATCGCCGGAAACAGCTCCATCTCTGAAAATTCTGATTCCAGCTTGTGGATTGCTGGTTACCCCGTCATTGAACCATATTTCTGATAATTGTGAGCCGTTGGTAGTATTGTTTGCGGTATTGCTTAGCGTTAGTCTAGGTGAAGATGCACTGATATGTAAAGTTGCTTGAGGGGAACTATTTCCAATTCCTATCTGGGACCCATCATTAAACAAGAAAGAGTTAGCTACCCACCCAGACCCATTATGTCTCAAAGTTTGACCACTTGTACCTGATGGTAGAAAACTCGGTGTAACCCAACTTGGAGCGGCTGCACCATTGCTCTGTAAAACTTGTCCGCTTGTTCCTGCTGAAGTGATTCCAAAAGCGGATGCATCAGAATAAACTATTCCACCGTTTACTGCTGTGAGGGAAGCGTTAGTTCCGCCTTTACTCAGAGGAATAAGTGGTAAGTCTCCGGAAACAATCGATCTGAAACTTGGCTGGCCTCCCAAACCGTTAGGAGAAGCGAAAAAAACGTTACTGCCTAATGTTTGAAACCCAAGAGTTAAAGTTCCTGATGAAGTAATTGGACTACCGGAAACAGTAAATAAACCGGTGGGAGCTGAAATTCCAACCGAAGTTACTGTTCCGTTTGAAGTATTTGCGGTTGGTGAAACCATTTGCCACTTTGAACCATCATAAACAACTTTTACAACCTGGTTGGCTGCAATGTCACCAGTAATCAGGTTGGTAGAGTTTCCATTTTTCATGATAGCAGAAGGGCCACTACCTGAGACATCTAGGGTAGGATTGGCTCCGCAGCTTACATGAGCTCTGAAATTTATTTCAATTCCATTTCTTAAAGGGAAAACGCCCGGAACATTGAGAATATAGGCAGTTGAGGTTCCTGTTGAGGTAATTTCAACTTGGGAGAAAGTTTTTTCAGAAAAAAAAATCGCTAGTAAAAACAAAAAATTAATTGATGATTTTCTAGGAGTTAAAATATTCATCTTCAATTTTATTTACCAGAATTATCCTTGATTGATTTTATTTCTGATTTCAGTTTTTCATTTTCCAAAATCAATTTTTGAATTTGTTTACCTTGCTCCTCCATTTGCTTTTGTTGCTCTTTTATTGCATTTATAAGCATATAGGTCATAGCACCATTATCAACCCCAAGGTAAACTTGACCCGGTTTTGATTTTGGGTCAATTGGATCAGCTGTTCTATCATTATTTCTATTTTCATTTGGGTAATATGTCCATTCATTTACCATGTAAGGAGCAACTTTCTGTAAATCTTGTGCAATCACTCCCACACCTGTTTCTTTTGGCATACCGGCTTCGCCTGTATAGGTAAACCAAACAGGATTAATTTTTAGTATTTCATTTAATCCCTCCGTGTATGGATGAATATTGGTTTTAAGCCTTGCATCGGAGACAGCGGTCCAAGCAGTGGAAGTAGGCTTTGCAGCACTATTGAGTGATAGGTGCAATTGATAACTTGCAGTAGTTCCAATTCCTAACTCAGAGGCCAAGTAGTTACTTGTTTCACCTATCGAGTAAATCCCATACCTTGCACCAGTTGTATTTCCTGAATTTGATAAATAAATTCCATATTGAGACCCAGATCCATCATTATAAGTATTTAACCTCATACCATACAAAATTCCTGTTGAAGAAGTAGGTTTTGAAACTGTTTGTGAAACCCCATAAACACTAGAGGTATTGGATACGGATGCTACAACACTATTATATATTCCATACCTTACGCCAGTTCCAACACCTGCAATATCAGAAAAAATACCGAAACAGGTTCCTGTTCCATTTGGCGTCATTGCAACCTGATATCCATAATTTGAACTTGCATCAGCAGCTAATCCAACAACACTTGAACTAATTCCGAATTTAGTCCCACTACCACCACCGTCTACGTTAACATCAATCCCATATTTATCCATTGTCCCCACGTAATTATTATTTATAGTAATACCAAACGGGTTGGATGCATCGGTATTTGGTATCAAAATGTTTAATCTTGAAGTTCCAGGAGATATTGTTCCAATGCCCATGTTACCAGTACTTAGCACTGTAACTAGCTCAGTCGAGTTGGCATAATTCCAAATTCCTAATTTCGCTGTAGAACCACCACCAAAAATTCCCATGTTGGTAAATCCTGTTTTAAGTACAAGATCGGCATCAGTTGAGCCATTTGAATTAACAACCAATTCAGTGCTGTAACCAGATGTTGAAGTGTTTCTAACTTCTAATCTTCCTGAAGGAACTGTAGTACCGATTCCGACTGCATTTCCATTGTCATAAACTAACGATGTGGAACTTAAAGAGGTAGATGAACTCCACTTTGGTAAATAGTTTGTTGTTCCATTGGATAAAGAACCTGGAAGAGATGAAAGATTGACCCAGGAGGCGTAACCTTGTGCATCAGACCTTAGAACCTTGTTTAAACCCTGAGTGCTATCATTCAATTGGAAATTATTATTTATATGCGTTGCTACATCAATTGTCAAATCACCATCATCAATTTTAAATAATACTCCGGCTCCATTAGGTGCAATTTCAAAAGGGTTAAATGCTTCAAGTCTTGTTCCCGTACCTGTTTGATAAATCATGGCAGTGCTGGTTGCATTAGAAATTCTTAATGCACCATCATAAACATGAAGTTTAGATAATGGTGAACTTGTACCGATCCCAACATTTCCACCCGGAGCAAAGAAAATTCCGTTGGCAACTTGATTAGTTGAATTGGTAAAAAATCTATAACCCCC
>JBKCIQ010000030.1:0-23048 GCA_046302135.1 Bacteroidota bacterium
AAATATCTTGCAGATAATGAGCCATGGAAACTCATTAAAACCGATGAGAAAAGAGTGCGGGCAATCATCAATATTTCTCTACAGATCACAGCGAATCTAGCAATTCTTTGTGAGCCATTTTTACCTTTTACCTCAGAAAAAATATTTTCATTTCTAAAGTTATCTCCTTTAAAGTGGGCTCACGCAAAACGTACAGACAATCTTTCTTCGGGCCATAACATCGGAAAAGAGGAATTGTTGTTTGAGCCGATTGAGGATAGCGTAGTACAGCATCAAACAGAAAAATTGATGAGGGCAAAAAAGGCCAATGAATCAAGCAATAAAAAAGTTATGGAACAGAAACCTGAGACAAGTTTTGATGATTTTTCTAAAATGGACATTCGTACGGCTACAATTCTTGAAGCGGAGCGAGTGCCTAAAACAGATAAATTACTGAAATTGAAAATTGATACAGGAATAGACGTACGTACTATTGTAAGCGGGATAGCTCAATGGTATAATCCGGAAGACATCATAGGAAGAAGAATAGTGATGCTGGCTAATCTTGCGCCAAGAAAAATAAAAGGCATTGAGTCTCAGGGAATGATTTTAATGGCTGAAAATCCTGATGGAGAATTAAGTTTCGTTAGTCCTGAAAAGACAAATACAATTAATGGGGCAATAGTAAAATAATTATTCAGAAAGATTTAATTCAAACGGAAAATAAAAAACAAAACAATGAAAAAACAAAACAGAGAAGGCAGAGGAAACGAAAGAAGGGGAGATAAAAAATTTTCCGAGAGAAAATCTTTCAGGAGGAGTGATGATAGTAGATATTCAGGATCGGGCAGAGGAGAAGGAGGTTTCGGTAGTGGCGAGAAAAAAAGTTATGGAGACAAGCCTTTTAGAAAAAGCTACGGCACAAGTAGGGGAGAAGAAGGAAGTTTTAAAGGAGATAAAAAACCTTTTAGGTCAGGCGAAAAATCATTTGATAAAAAACCATTCAAAAGAAGAGACGATTCTGAGGGAGGAGAAAGAAAATCTTTTAGAGGTAGGGGTGACGGAGAAAGAAAATCTTACGGAGATAAACCATTCAGAAGAAGAGACGATTCAGATGGCGGTGAAAGAAAATCTTTTAGAGGTAGGGGTGATGGAGAAAGAAAATCTTACGGAGATAAACCATTCAGAAGAAGAGATGATGCAGAGGGCGGGGAGAGAAAATCTTTCCGCGGCAGAGGAGACGGAGAGCGAAAGTCTTTTGGTGATAAACCATTCAGAAGAAGAGACGATGCAGAAGGCGGGGAAAGAAAATCGTTTCGTGGCAGAGGCGATGGGGAACGAGGAGAAAGAAAATCTTACGGAGACAAACCATTCAGAAGAAGAGATGATGCAGAAGGAGGGGAAAGAAAATCTTTTAGAGGAAGAGGTGATGGAGAACGAGGAGAGAGAAAGTCTTTTGGAGATAAGCCGTACAAAAGAAGAGATGATGCAGAGGGAGGAGAAAGAAAATCTTTTCGTGGCAGAGGAGACGGAGAACGAGGAGAGAGAAAGTCTTATGGAGATAAGCCGTACAAAAGAAGAGATGATTCTGAGGGCGGTGAAAGGAATTTCGGCAGAGCAAAATCTTTTCCAAAGAAAGATTACAAAAAGAAATTCCGTGAAGATGTTTTAAGACTGGAGAAGAAAGAAGAGAACGGCCCAATCAGATTGAATAAATACATTTCAAATGCCGGAATTTGTTCTCGCAGAGAAGCAGATGATTTGATTAAGGCGGGTGCAGTAACGGTAAATGGTAAGGTTGTAAATGAAATGGGGTTTAAGATTCAGCCTGGGGATGTGGTAAATTACGGTGGAGGAGTTATTAAATCCGAGCGAAAGGTTTATGTGTTATTGAATAAACCAAAAGATTACATCACTACCGTAGATGATGATCGTGGAAGAAAAACGGTGATGGAGCTCATCAAAGGAGCAACTAAAGAACGCTTGTATCCTGTTGGAAGATTAGACAGAAACACAACGGGTGTTTTGTTGTTCACCAATGATGGCGACCTTACAAAAAAACTCACTCATCCAAAATATGAAGTAAAGAAAATCTATCAGGTAACTTTAGATAAAAACCTGCGAGGTGAAGATTTTCAACAGATAGTAGAAGGACTTGAGTTGGAGGACGGGCCTATTAAAGTGGACGACGTTCAGTTTGTGGGAGATGGAAAATCCAGACGAGAGGTGGGAATTGAAATTCACAGCGGAAGAAACCGAATCGTGAGGAGGATTTTTGAAAAGCTGGGATATGAGATCATTAAATTGGACCGCGTTTATTTTGCAGGACTGACTAAAAAAGATTTACCAAAAGGCAGATGGAGAATGCTGGATGAAAAAGAAGTGGGATGGCTTAAAATGTTGTCCTGATTTTTCATTTTCTAAATTTGTGTTTTATGAGCATGAAAGAAAAAATCGAAAAAATTCAGAAAGAAGTAGATTCTTTTAATGTTGATTCAAATGAACAATTGGAAGAATACCGAATCAAGTGGTTGAGCAAGAAGGGAGAGATTTCAGTTTTATTTGAAGAATTTAGAAGTGTTCCGCCTGAAATGAAAAAGGAGCTCGGACAGATTCTTAATGAGTTGAGAACAAAGGCAACCGATAAGATCAACACATTAAAAGAACAGTTGTCATCCTCGCAAGATTCGGAAATTTCAGCAGGAGACCTAACACTTCCTTCTCAGCCTTTTGCTCAACAGGGCTCCCGCCACCCGTTATCAGTAACGCGAAACAGAATAGTTGAAATTTTTTCCAAAATTGGATTTACCATAAGTGATGGTAGAGAGATTGAAGACGACTGGCATAATTTTACTGCATTAAACACACCTGAAAATCATCCGGCAAGAGACATGCAGGATACTTTTTATATTCAGACAAATCCGGAAATAGTTTTAAGAACGCAAACATCTAGTGTGCAGGTTCATGTGATGGAAAATCAGCAACCGCCAATCAGAACCATTTCTCCCGGACGTGTTTACAGAAACGAAGCTATTTCCGCAAGAGCACATTGTCAGTTTCATCAGGTAGAAGGACTATACATTGACAAACAGGTTTCATTTGCAGACTTAAAGCAAACTCTTTTATATTTCGCCCAGGAAATGTTTGGCAGCGAAACAAAAATCAGATTGCGCCCTTCCTTTTTCCCATTTACAGAACCGAGTGCGGAAATGGATATCTCGTGTACCTTATGTAAAGGGGATGGATGCAATGTTTGTAAGCATAGCGGCTGGGTAGAAATTTTGGGTTGCGGAATGGTTGATCCCGAGGTTTTAGAAAACTGCAAAATAGACAGTAAAAAATTCACAGGATTTGCTTTCGGTATGGGAATAGAGCGCATCACCATGTTGAAGTACAGAGTAAAGGACCTAAGATTATTTTTTGAAAACGATGTGCGTTTCATCAGTCAATTTAAAAGCGCTTAACATATGAATCAGGAAAGAATAAAACAGTTAACTGAAATGTTGACTAAAGAACCAAATGATTGCTTTCTTAACCATGCGCTTGGAATGGAATATCTTTCTTCGGCTAAATTTGAGCAAGCAATTAATTGTTTCCGTAAGGTATTGAGCATTGATTCAAATTATCTGGGGACCTATTATCAGTTGGGTCAGGCTTTGGAAAAATCAGGGAACCCTAATGAAGCCGTTAAGGTTTATAAGATTGGAATTGATTTAGCCAAAGCAAAGGGTGACACAAAAGCCGCAGGCGAATTAATCCAGGCGTTCTGGATGCTGGAAGAATAACAAAATATGGAACTGAAGTTTGATTTAGTTGAAATTCTTAAAGTATCGATGGTATTGTTTGCTGTAATTGACATCATCGGCTCTATACCTGTTATTTTAAGTTTAAAAGAAAAAGCCGGGAGTATCCAAGCCGGGAAAGCGAGTATTGTTTCAATGGCAATCATGATTGTATTTCTTTTTGTAGGAAAATCAATTCTTGATTTATTGGGAGTAGGCATTCAGGATTTTGCTATCGCAGGTTCATTTGTTTTATTTTTTATAGCACTGGAAATGATATTAGGAATTCGCCTGTATAGAGATGAGGTTCCGGCCACGGCTTCGATTGTTCCTTTGGCTTTTCCTCTTATCGCAGGAACCGGAACCCTGACAACTTTATTGAGTGTTCAGGATATCTACAACATAGTTTCCATAATCATTGCAATAATTTTAAACGTTGTTGTTGTTTGGGTAGTTTTAAAAAATCTTCATAGAATTGAAAAAGTTTTAGGCGTGGGAGGAATTGCGATTGTAAAAAAAGTTTTCGGAATTATTTTACTTGCAATGGCAATAAAACTTTTTCGCAAGTATACCGGTTTCTGATTTTTCAGTATGAGTAATAAAATTGAAATTTATACTGACGGAGCGTGCTCAGGAAATCCGGGTCCCGGTGGATACGGAGTTGTCATGAAATTTCGGGGACACAGAAAAGAGATTTCTCAAGGCTATAGACTAACTACTAACAACAGAATGGAATTGCTGGCTGTAATTGTTGCGTTAGAGAGTTTAAAATATCTAGGCACAGAGGTCACTGTTTTTTCCGATTCGAAATATGTGGTGGATGCCGTTCGTTTAGGCTGGCTCGACAATTGGATCAAAAAGTCTTTCAGTAAGGTAAAGAACCCCGATCTGTGGATTCGTTTTAATCGTATTTTTCGTCAGCACAACGTCAATTTTGTTTGGGTGAAAGGTCATGCAGACAATGAGGAAAATAACAGGTGTGATGAATTAGCCGTAGCCGCTTCTCAAGAAACAAAACTTTTGGTTGATGAAGTTTTTGAGGAGATGAGAAATTCAGGATTGTTTGATCAGTAGTAAATTCCGGTTTTTTTTGCGAGAGATAGGTGTTTGTTTTCTTTTGAGCGCATTAATTTTACTTCCTTTTCATTTTTATCCTTGTACCCACACAAATGAAGTATTCCGTGTGCCATTACCCGCATTAATTCATTTTCAGTTGAAACCTGGTAACGTTCGGCATTATCAATTACCCTGTCAACACTAATATAAATCTCACCCTCCACTTTTAAGTTCTTTGAATAATCAAATGTAATTATATCCGTTAATGTTCTATGATTTAGAAACTCTGTGTTGATTTTTAAAAGCTCATCATCGCTGCAAAAAATAAAAGCAATTTTTCCGCACGTTCTTTTTTCAAGTTCAGGAATATCTGAAAGCCAGTTTTTAAGTTTCGCTCTTTTTCCTTTGAAGGTTTTTATGGGAAAATTTTTAAATGCAATAGGCATGTGGCATTATTTCAAAAGCGTTACGTGACCTATATGCACATGGTCAAGATTTTGTACCACATCAACATAAACAGCCTTCCAAATATAAATATCTTGCTGGCACCTTTTGCCTTTGTAGTATCCGTCCCAACCTTCTTTAGGATCATTGGTTTCATATATCAATTCTCCCCAGCGGTCAAAAATCATGAATGAATAATTCTGCACACCGTAAACTATAGGTTTAAATATTGGATTAATGTTGTTTTCGTCAAATGGAGTGAAGGCATTCGGAACCCAAAAACGATATTCGTTTAAAATTGTTATCGGAAAATATGCGGTATCAGGACAGCCATATTCATTAATCACAATCTGCATAACGTTAAACGTTCCGGGAGATGTAAAAGTGTGTTGTGGATTTGCAGTTGTGTCGGTGGTGCCATCGCCAAAATTATAGGTCCATTGAACCGCATTGCTACTTAGGTCAGAGAAACTTACCCAAGGCTCGAATATTGAAGTTGGTGTAGGGCCGCCTGTAAAACCGGCGTTAGGCGAGGGTTGTGTTGTGATCATACCGGGTACGGTGAATGTACTCGTGTCAATACAGCCATTAGTTGAAATTATAGTTAAACTTACATCATACACCCCCACGTTATTATATACGTGCGACGGATTGGATAAAGAGGAAAAAGATCCATCGCCAAAATCCCAGAGATATGAAATTGTTGTCCCATGAATGCTACTGTCATTGAATTGTACAAAGTATGGAACACAACCCACAAGCGGTGTCGCATTAAAGTCTGCCTGTGGCAAAGGGTACACTTCCACACTGTCTAAAAAAGTTTCAGTACAACCGTTTTCTGAAATCGTAAGACTCACAGGGAATGTTCCCGCTGTTGAGAAGGTTATTCCGGTTGGATTTTGAAGTGATGAACCCGACGGAGAAGCAGAGGGGCCAAAGTCCCAATTAAAAGTTCCATTACCTACAAAATAGCCTCCGGACGAAAAATTAAAATTGTTTCCGGTGATGCATTGACCTGCAGGCGTATTAAACGAAGGATCAAGCAGAGGATAGATTTCGAAGGTTTGTACAGAAGTGTCTGCGCAGGGAGTGTAAGGATTAACAATAAGTGTAACGGAATAATTTCCGGTATCAGGATAAATATAGGTGGGTTGAAAAGAATTTGAACTATCGGCACTTGTGTTTGGATCACCAAAATTCCACAAATAACCAAAACCATTTACACTCTGATTACTGAAGTTAACCATGTAACCAAAACAAAAAGTGGTTTGTCCTTGTATGGCACTTACCACAAGTCCCGGACAAGCAACAACATTAAATTGAAAATCTCTATGATGAATACCAATGAGAACACCGTTCCTCCACTCTTCAACACAAACCCCAACCACCCATTGCCCATTCAAATTCGGAACTCCGCTTAACCATCCTGTGTTAACATTAATATTGATGGCAGGGTTTGAACTTAGTGGATAATTTCCATTGAAAGGGGTAACAAAAGGCACAGTTGAATAAGGTGGGGGCGGGGCATTGTTTGGACAGGCAGGCGGGGGACTAGGGCATTGCGCTCCACCCGGTGCGGGTGGGGCAGGCGGATTCAAAACCGGACAACAAGGATCTAATCCATTAAAAGGATCACAAAGCTTGTAAGCGAGCGAATCACCATCAGGGTCATTTGCAATATGATTAAAATCAATCTGAATGCCGTTGCAGATAAATATGGGAGGAAAATAAGTAAAACGAGGCTCATTGTTAACTGCCACTACATCAGGTCCCGGAATGTGGCACCAATAAGACGAGCCTACACTACCCGGTTGAATCATGTTGAGAATAGTGTTATTTCTGCAACAGCGCTGATAAACCAAAGTGTATCCTCCAACCGAGGGAGGTAGATTCACAGTAGAAATGTAAATTCCCTCTTCAACGCAAATGTTATTGGGTGCAGTGAAACAGGGATTATTGATTGTTGGAGGAATAAGGGTAATAACCGGATTGGACATAGTAAGGTACTGAACCATTGTTCCTGATGCATTGTAGATGAACACGTATGCAGGGTTGTCCAGTGGCGGAATTCCGTTGTAGCAATCGCGGTAAACTTTTAGTGTGACCTTGTAATTGTTCGAGCCTAGATAATCGTAATAAATTTCTCCGCCTACAATGTGAGTTGCTATATTGCTCTTAGGGACAAGTAAAAAACAAAAAGCAAAGAGCAACAAGTTTTTGCGCAATGAAAACCCTTTATGGAACTTTTTCACTGATGACATTATACTCAAAATTAACTAAAAAACTGCACCTGAATCAGTAGTTTTCGATTAAAAATAAAATCACAAGGGTTAATTAATCTCATTAAATTTCTCTGTTTTATGTTGTATGCATAAATCTAAGAGTTGACATTGAAGCGATGTCAATTATTTGTTTTGACTATCTTTGTTTACTAATGTAACAAGGATGAAAAAATTTTCTTTTATATTGCTCCTGTTTTGCGTTATTAAGTTTCAATCGCAGGTAATTATAACAGCTGCAGGCAATCATGCTCCAGGGTATCTAGGAGATGGGGTTCCTGCAATATCAACACAATTGAATTCACCTAATGGTGTAGCTGCAGATGCCAATGGTAATTTTTATATTGCTGATGTATCAAACCACAGAGTAAGAAAGGTCAACAGTGCGGGAATCATTTCAACTTTTGCAGGAAACGGTGTCCCCGGTTTTAGTGGCGACGGAGGACCTGCTATTTCGGCACAACTAGACAACCCTAACGCTATTGCGGTTGACGATACCGGAAACGTTTATATTGTTGATCAGTTCAATAGAAGGGTTAGAAAGGTAAGACCAGATGGAATTATTAGCACTTTTGCCGGTGATGGAAGTTTTAATTTGGTTGATGGAGTTTCGGCAACTGCTAGCGGATTAAATTTTCCAAACGGACTTGCCGTTGACACTAAGGGGAATATTTATATTTCTGATTTTGGAGACGCAAGAGTCAGGAAAATTAATTCTTCAGGCATCATAACCACATTTGCCGGTAACGGAAATTATATGAATGGCTTCACTTCCAATGGAGGACCTGCCGATACTACAGAGATAGGTCAACCTTCGGCAGTTGCATGCGACGCTGTTGGTAATGTTTATATCGCTGATGGAAACAGCCTGATACGAAAAGTTGACACGATGGGAATAATATGGACAGCAGCAGGTTTAGGAAACTCTTTTGGGGCCATAAGTGGAGATGGTGGCCCTGCATTACAGGCTCTTCTAGGTGCACCTTCGGGAATTACTTTTGATAAGGACGGAAATATGTATATTTCAGATTATTTTAATCATGTAATAAGGATTGTAGATACACTTGGAATAATAAACACGCACGTTAGTTTTGTAGCCAATGGAGGTGGGGGATATAGTGGAGATTATGGTCCTGCTAATGCAGCAAAACTTTTTATGCCCACAGGTATAGCAACAGATAATCAAGGAGATCTTTACATTGCAGACAGAGGAAACGACGTTGTTAGAAAAGTTGGAAAATGTATTCCAGCCATTCCTGAAATTTGTGTGGTGGCTGTTGATAGTCTGTCTAAAAACAATGTCATCTATTGGGATAAGTCTCTATATTCCGCAGACACATTTTACATCTATCGTGATACTGCAAATAACAATTATGCCTTAATAGGTAAAGTGCCTTATGATTCGATGGGATTATTTGTTGATACAGTGAGAACACTGTATGCAGCCAATGGAGACCCCAACGCCAGCTCTTGGCGGTATAAAATTACCTATGGTTTTCCTTGTGTTTCCGGAAGGAATATAAGTCCTATGAGTCCATGGCATCAAACTTTATTTATGATTAACAGCGGGAGTAGTTTTATTTGGACAATGTACCAGGTTGAAGGTCAGCCGCTACCTGTTCCGGGCCTACAGAATTACCTTTTTAAAAGAGACAATTTAAGCAATGGCAACTGGAATGTGATTCAGGCGTTGAGTGCCTCTTCTGCCGCCTACACGGATCAAAGTTACAATCAATATCAATTCACGGCTTCTTGGAGAGTTGAAACATATTGGGACATTACTTGTGACCCTACAAGAGGAATTATAAATACTTCACGTTCAAATGTTAGAGGTATGGCAGCCCTCAATATTGGGATGAGCGAAACAATTTATGATAGTGATTTGATTTTGTTTCCCGTTCCAATGAATGAATCACAGAAATTATTTGTTGAGCTTAATAAATCGAAAATTAAGCAAATCGAAATATCAGACATTGCAGGAAGGACAATGTTGAATAATAATTTTACAGAAGGTTCCAATTCTGTATCATTAGATTTAAGCATCCTTAATTCAGGTATATATTTTGTAAAGGTTGGATTTGGAAAAGATCAGTTTATCAATAGAAGAATTCTTAAAAATTAGAACCAAAATTTTATCGAATCATTTGTTGACTTTTTATTATTCGTTCAAAAAGATAGAATAATTTAAGTTTGAATTATGCTAGACTTTTTATAAGATTTCACTCAACTTCCTTAAATTTGTTTCCCAATAATTTTCTATGCAATTCAATTTAAACTGGGCTATCAACCAGGATGCCGAAGACCCACTTGTTAGCTTTAGGGAGCGATTTCATTTACCTCAACACAATGGACAGGATTGTGTCTATTTAACAGGAAACTCGTTGGGTTTACAGCCCGTGAGTACAGCGTTGTCTATTCAGCAGGAATTATTGGATTGGGCCACTTACGGGGTAGAAGGACACTTTAAAGCAAAAAACCCATGGGTTTCATATCATGAGATTTTTACTGAAGGAACCGCAGAACTCGTAGGCGCAAAAAATGATGAGGTGGTTGTAATGAACCAGCTTACTTCGAATCTTCATTTTTTATTGGTTTCTTTTTATCGTCCAAACAAGCAAAGGTTCAAGATAATTTGTGAGTCAAAAGCTTTTCCTTCCGATCAATATGCTTTGCAGTCGCAGGTAAAGTTCCATGGTTTTTCCCCGGAGCAAGCACTTGTGGAAATTTCACCACGCGAGGGAGAATACAACTTGAGAACCGATGATGTTCTAGATGTAATTTCTCAACATAAAGACGAGTTGGCCCTAGTAATGATTGGAGGAGTAAATTACTTAACCGGACAGGTTTTTGAAATGCAAAAAATTACTAACGCCGCGCATGATGTTGGCGCATATTGCGGGTGGGATCTTGCGCATGCAGTTGGTAATATTCCACTTAATCTTCATGACTGGGGTGTTGATTTTGCGTGTTGGTGCAGTTATAAATATTTAAACAGCGGTCCGGGAAGTGTTGCGGGGGCTTTTGTTCACGAAAGACATCTATCGAGCTTGGAACTTCCGCTTTTTGCAGGTTGGTGGGGTCATGATAAAACGCAGAGATTTAAAATGGAAAGAGAATTCAAACCTATGCAAACAGCAGAGCGCTGGCAGGTTAGCAATGCTCCCGTTTTAAGTATGGCCGCTTACAAATCCTCACTTGAAATTTTTATGGAAGCAGGACTAGAAAATCTATTCGAGAAAAGTAAAAAGTTGACTGCATATCTTGAATTCCTGATCGAAAAAATTAATCAAACTCAAGTTGAGGGACAAAAATTTGAAATCATTACACCTAAAGATGCCAGAGGATGTCAACTTTCAATCATTGCACATGGAAGGGGAAAAGAGTTGTATGATGATTTAATACACAATGGAGTAATTGCTGACTGGCGCGAACCAAATGTCATCAGAATGGCTCCTGTTCCTTTGTACAATTCCTTTGCTGATCTTTTCAGGTTTGCAGAGATATTAAAAAGCACACTTTAACTTGCCTTTTTTTGAAATTCGGGTTACCTGAATGCGTTCTAATCCTTTAAGGGGCAATGAAAAACAACAGAGGCATTTATATACTTTTTTATTTTCTTTTACATAGTACATTTTTTCATTCACAAACACACGCGGGAATAGACTCAATAATTATGGCAAAATTAATAAAAATGGAAAAGGATGATTTGTGGTTGCAAATGGAAGACACCTGCGATAAATTTTTGAATGGACCCTTTCAAATTTCGAATTGTGTAAAATCTGAATTGCTATCACATAAAGCCGTTTCCATTAGTTATTGGATTGATGAACATAAAAAAGAAAACGAGGAGGTCAATTTTGATTATTCAGTTAAATTAAAGGAAATAGATTCACTTTATATTGAATCAGGTAATATTTATCCTGACCTTAGATTGACACATTATTGTGACGCTTATGAATATTTTGAAAACAAGGAAGAGGAATTGTGTAAAAGGTACAGAGACACATTAAAAAAATATGGCCTAAGGCCTAGCTGGAGTTCAATTGGCATTAATTTGGATTATTTTTCCGGAAGCCATCAATATTTTGGTGTAGAGTTTTCAATATTCTTACGACAAGAGTTTTGTAAAGTTGGAACGAAGACTCATGGAAAAATAAATAACCCTGATTATTTTTTTCCTTATTCATGCAATATTTTTAATATTGGATTCAGAAAGGGAATTATGGACGCCTCTTGGGCAATTAATCTTTCACCGATAAGCATGTCCTATTCATGGATAAATATTCGCCCGATTAATTTTGCATATTTTGCATTGCCACAGAAAAACTTTTTTTCCTGGCTACCTGAAGCGGGAATACATTGGTGGAATTTTTATTTTAATTATGCTTACCCGATAGTTTTCAATAAGTCTAATAGGAACCTAGAGAAGCCATATTTTAATGTCAAATTACAAATTCCAATTCGAAAATTTTAGAAATTTTTAAACCAAATACATATGAAAAACCTTATTGATGAATTCAATGAATACAGAACCCGCAACAATGAACTGATTCTTTCAAAAGATAATCTCGTATTGAAGCGACTTTTTAATTTGGATTCAAATACTTACGCTGATGGTGCACTTCCCGTAAAAACAAAAGAAATGTTAGGCCTTGTTGCAAGCATGGTTTTACGCTGTGACGACTGCATTAAATATCATTTGGGAAAATGCAAGGAGCAAAATGTTTCTACCGAAGAAGTTTATGAGGTGTTTGCAGTTGCAAATATTGTTGGAGGCACTATTGTGATTCCTCACACGAGAAGGGCCGCAGAATTCTGGGAAGCGCTTAACTCTTAGTCTTTAATTCCCATCCTTATAATTATTTTTTTTAATACCGATTAAAAACAAAACATACCTACATGAAAAAATCAGTGTTTAAAACAATAGCTATTAGCATATTGTGTTATATGTTTTTTGTCCCCAAAAAAACTACATCCCAAATAAACAACTCTGGGTTTTTCTGCGCTAATAATATTTACTTCGACAGTACAAATACTTTAATGGTTTCTATTTAATATACACGAACAACACTTTTCAATTACACTTATGTTTCTGCACTATATAGCCAAAATGAATGATATTTGTTCCAAGAATAACAAAGGTGAAAGAAAACAAAATTGATTTACCTCGTTTATAACGATTCAACTAGTAAACAAATCAAGATATTGCTTAGGTAGTAATAAATTAAAATATTTGATGGATACAGCCGCTGAAATGAGGACAGAAAAGGAAAGTAGAGGAGGTGGTATTTACATTTTTTAAAATAACAATAGAAATGGTAAGGCTGAGAATAAATTGTATTTCCAATTGACCAGATCTCAAATAGTATATTCAAATATTAAAGCGTTGAAGCAGAAGAATAGGAGTATTAGATTTATTAAATTATATTTAAAATAAGAATTATGAAAAAAATATTAATAACAGTTTCTTCATTATTGGCACTTCAAGCTAAATCACAATTCATAAAAGATACAGTTAAAATTGGTGAACAGATATGGTCAACTTCAATATTAGACGTTTCAACATTCAGGAATGGTGACAGTATATTTTTTGCTGCGACACACGGTGAATGGATAGAATGTGATAAATTAAAAATTCCTGCCTATTGCTATGTTTGGGACAGTGTTGAATTAGGAAAACATTATAATTGGTATGCTGTAAATGATTACAGAGGTTTGGCACCGGCAGGATGGAGAATACCTTCAAAGAATGATGCTAAATATTTATTTAAATATTTTGAAGAAACAATTAATCCTAAACATTCATTATTAGAAAAATTCCCAATGAAATATTTAGGTTATTATAGTGTTTATAACGGAAATTATAGCTATTATACAAGCGTTTTAAGCATTTTTAATCCTGAAAATTTGGCTATCTACTATTGGTTGTCTTCTTCTCATGAAGATGAATCATATAGCGATTATTCATACGTGATAGGATCATTTAAATTTGATGATGAAATTAATTTACGTTGGACTGAAAAAGGAACTGGAAATTGTGTTCTCTTATTAAGAGAATAGGAAGAGTATGGGATGTAGGAATTTACGCTCGGTAATTTTATCAGAATGGAAATCTTATTCAAAGGGAAAAACTGATTTAATATTAATTTTTCTTTCAATATATTAGATCGATTGAATCAATAAAAAAAGGAGCAATTTATTGCTCCTTTTCATTCAATTAAAACCTGTAAGGATTACTTACCGGAAATGATTAATTTTCTTGTAACACTTTTATCTCCGGTTGCAAACTGACAGAAATAAACACCGTTTTCTAGATGTTCTACATTAAGTATAATTCGGTCAGCAAAATTATTTACTGGAAAACTGCGAATAATTTTTCCCTGCACATCAAACAAGTTGCAAATTATTGCAGAGGAAGTTTTCAGATGACAATCAAGATTTACAAAATCTTTAGACGGGTTGGGATAAAAATTTCCGAAGTAATTTTCAATTCCGACCTCACTGATACCAACTCCGGGTAATACTTCGCCCTTTACGTTAATCATAAGGTCTTCAATTTCACGGTTACGGTGTGGCGCCCACGCTCCGCTAATGTATTCAAATCCGCGATTACTGAATGGTGCAACTCGGTTGGTACCTAAAGCACATCCTATTCCCGTCATGTTCCAAACAACGTAAACACCCCCTGAATTAATTGTGATAGGATTGGTAAGCGTTGTGGTATTAAAACTTCCCGGACTAACAGCAGTTGGTGGAACAAAAATGGAATCCAATAAAGAACCCGGACTTGATCCAGCTCCGCTATCATCAAAAATTAGCATAGAGTAACCCACAGCGTTAGGGTCATCAACTATGTATGCTAATACATCTGTCAATTTAAAAGGATGAAAAGGAGGAACAAAATATACGCCTACTCCACCTTCTCCACCGCTCCAGCTCCAGCCTCCTGTTCCCGCTTCAACGCCGTTATCGTAAGATAATTTAATTGAAGCAGTAGTGGTATCAACAACCACAACTTCCTGAATCTTTTGGTCATTGCTTGGGGTAGCATCACCTGACAATTGAGTGTTCGTAAGAAAACGGAAAATACCCGCCGCTGTAGGATTAAATTTTTGTGTCATAGTAACAGATTGTGTTTGTCCAGGGGTAAGACCAAGCACAGTTGAATTGTCCTGTACTTGTACTGTGTTGCTGGCGTTAACCACTCGTGACCAAACATTAAATGATGGTAAAGGTTGATTTCCTGTGTTTTTTACTTCAGTAACCATGGAGTACTGACTTCCGTTTTTGGAAAGGAAAACACCTGCCGACTCACTGTTTCCATTGAAAGCAGTAGACGCATCTGAAACTGCGTAGTTAGTGGTGGCCGGGTAATAGAACTTAATTGCTGTACCTGTTGTTGGATAAGCATTAGCCATATATTGCAGGCCGAGTGTTCCCGAATTGTTTTCAATACCCACAACACTTGTAACCTGAGCTGGAGTTCCGCTTTGATTTTGATATTGGTAAGTGATTGAGCTATCCACCGCAGATAAAATTATTTGAAACGTATTGTTTCCTATACCGGGAGGATTTGCTTGATCCCAAAAAGGAACATTTTTCCATGTAACAATTAAAGTGTCATTTGTGTTATTGGTCCACTTCCAACACTCAGCTCCATTTGTTGCAGTAAACAAAAGATCTGAAGCCATTCCTGCAAGAAAATTGTTTGGTGCGGCAGTCGAGGGAATTACAGGAAAATTTGCAGACAATTGACCATTAGTAAAACCTACATATCCGTTAGACCCAATCCAGAATTGTGTAACATCATACCAGTAATAATGAAACGGGAAACCTATAGTAAAGGAGCCCACTGTGTTGTCATCACTTAAACCAAAAACCTGTTGTGCTGTTGGTTTTGTAGTGATGTCAATCCAATTAAAAACCGGGCCTTGAGGGGCCAGATTAGTTTTCCAGGTGTAACCGAAAGCATCGGGTCCACCGGTTGTTTGAGCTTTTGTGACAGAAAAAAACGAGAGTCCGAAAGCTGTTGCAATGAGTAGAATTTTTTTCATGAGTGGTGAGTTGTGTTTTTAAAATAAATCATTCATAATATCAAACTTAATAAAAAAACTAAGACTTTAGAAATCAAAAGATGAAATTAAATAAAGGAATGATCAGGAAACAGGTAAAGAAATTACTTATCGTATTTTGATTTGAGTTCAGAAATAGATTCTCTTGCCCAATCAATTATTTTTTTCTTTTTATCATCATCAAGCTTACTGTTCGTATGCATTAATTTATAGTAAGTGGGAGGCATCTCATCTTTTTCTGTTTGCTCAATTACTTCGTCTAGCTTATGTATTTTTCTTTTCGGTTTATATGAATGAAATTCTGAAAAATTCAACTCTTCTTTTCCTTCTTCAACATGATGAGCCATCCACCATGCTACAGGTTGAATATTTTCATACCAAACAGAATTGGTTTTATTACTGTGACAATCAAAACAAGAAGCCTCTAAAATTGATTTTATTTCAGGGGGTGTATTTAGTGATTTCGTGAAGTCATTTTTACCATAAATGTATCCGTTATTTTTTTCAGGACGTATAAATTGAATAGCCACAAATAGTAAAATGATAGCAAATAAAATCAACCTTTTTTTACTAAGTTTTTTCATCAAGTCTTTTTCGATTTTATTTTGCTCTTAGAAATCCGTATTTAAGAATGCAATAAATTGCTCGGAATCCGTCTTTCCATCCTATTTTCTTACCCTCTTCATAAGTTCTCCCATAATATGAAATTCCTACTTCGTAAATTCTTACCTCGGGGTTTCTTGAAATTTTTGCGGTAACCTCCGGCTCAAAACCAAATCTATTTTCTTTCAGTTTGATTCCCTTAATAACTTCTGCCCTGAACACCTTATAACATGTTTCCATATCGGAAAGGTTGAGGTTGGTGAACATGTTACTCAGAAAGGTGAGGAATTTATTTCCTATGGTGTGCCAGAAAAATAATATTCTGTGTGGTTTTCCACCCATAAATCTTGAGCCGTATACAACATCTGCAAAACCATCTCGAATCGGCTTGAGTAAAATGTTGTATTCATTTGGGTCATATTCCAAATCGGCATCTTGAATAATTATTACGTCTCCTGTGGCCAGTTCAATACCCTTTCTTAAGGCCGCACCCTTTCCCATGTTAACCGGCTGACTAAATAGAGTGATCTTCATTGGGCTGGTAGAAATATATTTTTCTATTGCGTCAATTGTGCCGTCAGTCGAACAATCGTTAACAATAATTATTTCTTTTTCTATCTCTTCAAAAAGATTTACGCCATTAATTTTATCTAAAATCAGATGGATAGTCCTGGCCTCATTGTAAGCAGGAATAACTATGGATAGTTTCTTTAGCATTTAATTGCAAGGACAAATATAAGAATATCATTTTTTAGTTGAGGGCGATTTAAAAAGATAAAACCTGAGGGTTGAATAGTGTTACTATTTTTCTTGATCGTTTTTTTTTCGCTGCTTCTTATATAAGTAGGTAGCCACAATAATGAAACCCACAAGGAAAAACAAACCAATGGCCAAATACATCCAGTTGGTGCTGTTTTTGATTTCAACCAAAAAAACAACAGCAAATAACACAATTGTTGCAACCTCATTAAATAGCCTTAGTTTGATACTGCTGAACCGAAAAACACCCTCGGATTGTTGTTTGTAGATGATGTGACATTGTAGGTGGTACAACAACAGAAGCCCCGCGAAAATAAGTTTTAAAATAAACCACGCCTGAAAAATATCATATGGAACATAAACAAACAATAGCCATCCGCCGAAAAAAACCGTTAGTATTCCTGCTGGCCAGGTAATTCCGTACCACAATCTTTTTTTCATTATTTGAAATTGTTCTAGTAGTATTTTACGTTCAGGTTCATCCTTATCTTTTGCTTCTGTAGAATAAATGAAAAGCCGCACAATGTAGAATAATCCGGCAAACCAACAAACCATAAAAATAATATGAAGTGCGAGGATACTGTTCATTGGTGGTCAAAGATAAGTAATATCGATTTGTATTAAAGATTGAAATGCGCAAAAAACATTGAGCCAATTTCGTATCATTGCAGAAAGAATTAAAAATGAAAGCAAAAACAGCTAAAGAATCATTAACAATAAACACAGAACACGTTCTGCCGAATGACACAAATCATGTTGGAGGATTGTTTGGTGGAAGATTAATGCAATGGATGGACATTACTACTGCTGTAGCGGCGCATAGACACTGTAAAAGGGTTGTAGTAACCGCGGCTGTAAATAATATTTCTTTTGAACATCAAATTAAAGGAGGGAGCATAGTAACATTAGAGGCAAAGGTCTCAAGAGCTTTTAACACGAGCATGGAGGTATTTGTTGATGTTTTTGTTGAGGATCCAATTACAGGCGAGAGAAAAAAATGTAACCAAGCAATATTTACATTTGTAGCAGTCGATCAAAATGGCGCGCCTTTACCGGTTCCTGAGTTGATTCCTGAAAGTGAAGAGGAAATTGCCAGATTCGATGGGGCGCTTAGAAGAAGACAACTGAGTTTAGTTCTTGCAGGAAAAATGAAGCCTGAAGATGCAATCGAGCTAAGGGCAATTTTTGTAAAAGAATAAAATTATTCAGGTTTTCGGAACTCATAAATGATTTTGGTGATCCTCATGGATTTTTCTGAGTGATTTCTTATTACAAAAGACGTAACCAGATTATTGTTTTCATCAAAAATATAGCTTCTTTCATTCAGCAATACTCCGTTCATGTATTGTCTTTCCCAGGTTATATTTCCTCGGTTGTCGTATTCAAAAGTATCGCGAATGGCCTGAGTTCCGTCTGCGTTTGATTCAAAGGTTTTTTGTATCAATTGCCCGAAATCATCATACCAAAAGCGTGTTTTTTGCGAAACCCAAGTTACAGTAAAATTTTCAGTCATGTCAACTATTTTGTTTTTATCATTCATGTTGATTATCACTTCTCTGAAAACACGACCTTCATCATTAAGGCATTTCTTTTTTATCTGTCTGTTTCCTGTTTTTTGATATTCGAATTTTTCATCTGAAATAATATTCTGAACTCCCAAGGTAAAAATGTTACTACCGTGGGTCAGATTGGTTTCCTTGCATCTTAGATCCCGGGTTAGCCTACCATCGATATCATATTCGTAATATGTACCCTCATAAAAATTTCCATCATTATATCTGCTTAATTTTAACCTGCCTGCATCATCATAGTAAAAGCGGGTAGATACGGTGTCATATTCGAAAATCTTCTCATGTTTTGTGTAACCGGCAGTTCTATATCTTTTTCTTTTCACGGGCGGAATGTAGGTTTCCTTTATCATTTGTCCCGCTACTTCTGTGTAATAAAATTTCTGCAACAATCCATCTTTACTAAATTCATATTTCTCTATTAAGCCTTCATCTTTACCGGCCTGGTAATCTTTTTTATCCAAAATATCAAACGTAATTCCTTTTATGTTATTTTTTTTTATCCATTCTTTGTTGAAATTCGGATAACGATCGAAAGAGCCTGTAGTTGAGGGAAGAATTAATTGTGCCGTCAAAGAAAAGTGAATGTTTGTAATTACAGCGAATGCAATAAAAAAGTATTTGATATTGAGCTTTTTCAAAAAGATAATTCTTTAGGTGTATAATATTACAAATTTACTTTATTCATCAATTAGTTGAATCGCTTCACTTACTGCCTCTGCAGGAGCATTGCAACTTTGATTTCTACAAACATAAATTAAAGATTTATTAAGTTGGAATCTGTTTTTGAAAAATGGCGAAAAATTTTCACTCTCACTGTAACCGACGAGAATATTCGGGCGATAATTCTGTAATAATTCCAAATATTTTTGTTCCGATTTCGTTCCACAGAGCACAACCTCAATTGAATTTGAAATTATTTTCATAAGTAGTATACCCCAATTTGAGTAGGCGGATATGTAAGGTGAAATCTCATGAATTACATTATTCAGCATTTTTTCCGCGCATTTTTTGTAGTAATTGTTTCCTGTTAACTGAAATAGAGAATAAAGGTTTCCTGCCATAACAGAGTTGGAGGAAGGGATTACATTATCCATTATTTCAAATTTTCTAACAATAAGAGCATCGTCATCTGACGAGGTAAAATAAAACATTCCGGAAACCTCATCATAAAATTTATCCAATGCGAAATTCATCAAAGACACAGCTAAGTCAATGTATTCCGGTCCGGCGTCAATCAGGTAAACATTTATTGCCGCATCAATAGCAAAAGCATAATCCTCCAAAAAACCATTGATATAAGATTGATTATTTTTTCTTGAATGAAACAGTCCACCGTTCTTATTTTCAAACGCAGAAATAAAAAACTTTAGGGACGATAATGCTTTCTCTTTATATATATTTTTTCCAAATGAATTGTATGCGTCGCAGTATGCCTTTATCATCATTGCATTCCAGGAGGCCAAAATCTTGTCATCCAATCCGGGCCTTGTTCGCTTATTTCTAATATCAAGCAAAAGTGTTTTCCAACCTGCAACTTTTTCGCTCAGTGTATCAATCGTAATGTTGTATCTAGATGCGATTAATTGTAGTGGTTCTGAAATCAGCAATATATATTTTTCATCTTCCCAATACCCTGTTTCGTTTATTGAAAACACTGACGTGAAAATTTCAAAATCCTCTTTTCCAATAATTTTTTCGAGCTCAATTTTTTCCCAAACGTAAAATTTTCCTTCTTCACCTTCGCTGTCTGCATCAAGTGCAGAAAAAAATCCACCTGTTGTGAAGGAAAGTTCATTTTCTATAAACCGTATGGTCTCCTCAGCCACGTCCTTATATAAATCTTTCTTGTATGCTCTATAAGCTTCGGCGTACAAAGAAATCAGCTGTGCATTATCGTACAACATTTTTTCAAAGTGAGGGACCTTCCAATCCATATCTGTAGAATACCTGGCAAATCCTCCACCTGCCTGATCGTATATTCCCCCGTTCGCCATTGACAAAAGGGTAGTGTTCACAAAGCTTTCTAATTTAATATTATCCGTCATGCGGGAGTACCGCATTAAAAATAACCAGTTATTTGGCATAGGGAATTTAGGGGCTCGTTTTGTGCCACCTTTTTCGTAATCAAAGCTTTGCTCCCATTTTATTACGGCCTGATTAAGAATTTCTATACTGAAGTTTTTATCCTGCTCATTTAACTCCTGTCTTTCCAGATGCTTTATGCCTTGTGTGAGTTCATCTGCATACTCCTCAGCCTTGGAAGGGTTGCTTTTCCAGATGTTAGCTAAGTTAAATAAGATGTTGGCCCAATCTTTTTTTGGGAAATAAGTCCCGCCATATAGAGGTCTTCCATCAGGTAATGCAATACAGTTTAGTGGCCAACCTCCATGTCCTGTCATGATCTGTACAGCACTCATATAAACCTGATCAATATCCGGCCTTTCCTCTCTATCAACTTTGATTGAAATAAAATTTTCATTCATAATGGTCGCTATGTATTCGTCCTGAAAGCTTTCGTGCTCCATTACGTGACACCAATGGCATGCAGAATATCCAACACTTATGATAATGAGTTTATTTTCGTGTTTAGCTTTTTGTAAAGAATCTTTATTCCACGCCACCCAATTCACAGGATTATGCGCATGTTGCAAAAGATATGGACTTTTCTCCTTTATTAAAGCATTTGTAAATTTTTCTTTTTCCATTGCTTAAAATTAAGCACTTCAAAACGAAGCAAAAGAAAATCCCGGCAAAAATTTACCGGGATTTTAAAATATTAGTTGTTTAAACAATTACTGAATCACAATCTTACGTACTGAATTAGTATTGGAGGACTTAAGTTTGACGAAATAAATTCCTTTTGAAAGTTGTGAAAGATTTAGGGTTTTTTGCACATTCCCCATTGGAATGTTATTATAGGATTCACTAAAAACCTCTTGTCCGTTAATGTTGCATACTTTCAAGGTAATATGACCTGTCGTGTTAAGGCTGGTTGCCCAATTGAAAATTCCATCGTTGCTCGGATTTGGAAATACATACAACTGGCCTTGAGTTTCATTGGCATTTAAGCCAAGCGGCGTAGTTAAGTTTACCAGATAATCTTCTGTTTCTCCAGAACCGAAAGTGAGGCAGGCAGAAGTTGAGTCAAGTGCTCCTGCTGTTGATCTGGTTCTAATTCTCATTCCCGTTAACCCTAATCCAACATTAAACGGAACCTGGAATGATTTAATGTTTACCACTCCTGCTGTTGAGGTAGTGCAAATCTGGGTACCTTCTATTGGTTCAAATATCCCATTTTGATTATAATCAATCCACATTTCACATTTAGCCGCGCCTTGCAATAATACGTAAATGTTATATGTCGCTCCCCAAACTAAATCCCCTGTCGTGTTTCCTGTTGCAGAGTATTGTGTATAAAATGAAGGCGAGCAACCTGTTAATCCGTTAGCAAGTGTTGTCATGTCTATTGCAACAGAATCGATGGTGGTTCCGGGTGTGTTTACACATCCTCCACCTATTCCCGTTACACAGTAGCAATTGTAAAATGGCTTGATTGTTACTCCGACTGTTGTGGATGTGTCTGACTGATTGTTGCATGTTACAACACAGGCGTACAGTGTGCTCGAACTCGGAGTATTGTTTAACGTGGGATTGTTTGCCCCTGTTATGTTGTTCCAGCTGGCACCACCATCAGTTGATGATATCCATTGAATTGCAGTTCCAAGGCCGGAAGTATATCCGCTTAACGTTACTACAACCGAATTTCCCGGGCAAACCGTGTCATTATTAATAGAGGTAACTCCTGCGTTTGGGGGAGATATACAGTTTTGTGCAGGATTAATGGTAATCAGATAATCTTCAGTTTCTCCTGTTCCAAAGGTTGTGCAGGCTGTCGTAGAATCGTTAGCACCATTTGCGGCCCTGGATCGTATTCTCATACCGGTAAGGCCGGTCATTGCGCCCAATGGAATATTTACTTGAGAGTTTATTATTGCATTGGCCGTTGAGGTTAGGCATAATTGTGTCCACTCTGCAGGCTCAAATACACCGTTATGATTGTAATCAATCCAAAGTGATGATTTTACATTTCCCGTGTAACGTGTATAAAATTGATATGACTGCCCCTGTATCAAAGTTGTAGTCGTGTTTCCTGAATCAGGGTATGCGGTGTAAAATCCGGCTGAACAACCTGTAAGTCCGTTGGACAAAGTTGTTCCTCCAATGGCTACTGAATCAATGGCAGTTGCTTGCGTAGCACATCCTCCGCCTATGCCTGTAACGCAGTAGCAATTGTAGAATGGATTTACATTCACTAAAACAGAAGCAGATGTATCAGATTGTCCTGAACAGGTAACTATGCAAGCGAAGTATGTTGCAGAAGATACAGGTGTTGAATAAGAGGGATTGGTTGCACCATTAATAACCGACCAATTTGAACCAGTTGCAGATGAGATCCACTGATAGGATAAACCTGTTCCTGTGGTTGATCCATTGAGAGATAAG
>JBKCIQ010000031.1:0-3226 GCA_046302135.1 Bacteroidota bacterium
GGGTCAAACGATTAGTTTATCAGCTACAGGAGGAGGAACCTATCTTTGGAGTGGTCCTAGTGGATTTACGTCTAATGTTCAAAATCCAAGTATCCCAAGTTCAACCACTGCGATGGGAGGGGTTTATACAGTTACAGTCACAACGAATGGTTGTACAGCAACAGCCACAACGAGTGTAACAGTGAATCCAACTCCAACTCCAACAGCAAGTAATGCGGGAGCATATTGCCCTGGACAAACAATCAGTTTATCAGCCACAGGCGGTGGAACATATAATTGGAATGGTCCAAATAATTTTACTTCAACTAACCAAAATCCACAAATTACATCTGCAACAACTATTATGGGAGGAGTGTATACAGTAACTGTTACTGCCAATAGTTGTACAGCAATTGCTACCACAAGTGTCGTTGTTAACGCTACGCCTTCAATAACAGCAAGCAATACCGGACCATATTGTCCTGGAGTTCCTGCCCAATTAAACGCTTCCGGAGGAGGTACTTATAACTGGAGTGGCCCGAATGGATTTACCTCTAATTTACAAAACCCAACTTTAGGAAATGCTACAACTACGTTAGCAGGCGTTTATAACTTAACGGTAACGCTTAATTCATGTACCGCCATTGCAAGCACAAGTGTGGTGGTAAATTCTGCATTAACCCCTGGATTAAGCAGTAACTCACCGGTGTGTGTAGGTGCCTCGCTAAATCTATTATGTAGTAATGGAGTGTCTTGGAGTTGGACCGGGCCTAATGGTTTTTCATCTTCATTGCAAAATCCAATCATTCCAACCGCCACAACCTTAAATGCCGGAACATATTCGGCAACTGTTACTGATGCATTAGGTTGCTCCGGATCTGGAACAATTGCAGTAATTGTTAATCCACTTCCAGTTGCCGTTGCGAATAATTCGGGACCATTTTGTGAAGGTGGAACAGTGTCGCTATCATCAACTGGTGGAACCTCATATGTTTGGAGTGGACCAAATAATTTTTCCGCATCTACTCAAAACCCAAATATTATAAATGCGTCAACATTAATGTCCGGTATTTATACGGTTACCGTTACATTAAATACGTGTACTGCAACTGCAACCACGAGTGTAACAGTTAACCCATTACCTCTGTCTACGGCATCCAACTCGGGGCCTTATTGCGTTGGTTCATCAATTGCGTTGTCCGCAGGTGGTGGAGGAACATATTTATGGAGCGGACCTGGAGGATTCACTTCAACTAATCAAAACCAAACAATTTCTAGCTCAACTACTGCCATGTCAGGATTGTATACAGTTACAGTCACGTTAAATGGCTGTACTTCAACTGCAACCACAAGTGTCACAGTTAACCCATTACCTATTGTTTCAGTATCCAATACAGGTCCTTACTGTGTTGGTTCAACAATATCTTTATCCACAACTGGTGGCGGAACTTACAATTGGGTTGGTCCAAACGGTTTCGCCTCGACACAACAAAATCCTTCTATTCCATCCTCAACTACTGCTATGTCCGGTAATTATTCAGTTACCGTAACACTAAATGGTTGTACGGCCACTGCTACAAATTCAGTCACAGTAAATGCAATTCCGTTAGCAACAGCAAATAACACTGGCCCCTATTGTTTGACTACACCAGTTGTATTAAACGGCGGCGGCGGCGGAACTTATAGCTGGAGTGGTCCAAATGGATTTACCTCGACTCAACAAAGTTCTTCGGTGGGTGCAGCAACGACAGCTTTGTCAGGATTGTATACAGTAACAGTAACGTCAAACGGATGTACGTCAACAGCTACAACGAGTGTGGTAGTTAATACATCATTAATTCCATCACTTAGCAGTAACTCGCCTGTTTGTAGTGGATCAGCCTTAACCTTGGGTTGCTCTAACGGGGTGTCATGGAATTGGACAGGTCCTAACGGTTTTACATCAACGAATCAGAATCCTAGCATAAATCCAACAACTTCGTTGTCGGCTGGAACCTATAGCGTATCTGTTACGGATGCAAATGGCTGTATCGGAACAGGCACGATATCCGTTGTCATTAACCCGCTTCCGATTTTAACTGTAAACACAGACTCAGTTTGTTTAGGTCAAGGAAATGCAGTTTTAAATGCTTCTGGCGCTAATACTTATTCTTGGAGCGGTGGAACTTCTCCCAACGTTGGTTCGACAGTAACGGCCTCTCCGTCCACTACCACTGTTTACACTTTAACTGGAGTTGATGTTAATGGATGTATAAATATTGCTACAACTACGGTTACTGTTTTAAGTTTACCAAACGTTACTGTTAATTCGGCCTCTGTTTGTGCACCAGCAACCGCCACTCTCACTGCAAATGGGGCTAATACTTATGTTTGGTCAAACGGAACGGGATCAGGAAACACAATTGTTGTAAATCCAAATTCTACTTCAACATACTCCGTTACAGGAACTGATGCTAATGGATGTACGGCAATTGCAATCTCCACAGTGACTGTAAACTCTCAGTTGTTTGTAGATGCTGGCAACAACGATACAGTGTGTATCGGTTCCAATGTGTCACTTGTTGCATCGGGAACTCCTGCTGGAACTTCTTTTGTTTGGTCGCCAGGTAACCTGCTTGGATCAAGTCAAACTTTTAATGCTTCAATTGCTTCAACCACTATTTATACTGTTACCGCAACAGACGCTAATGGTTGTACAGGAGTTGATTCTGTTACTATAATAATTCCTCCTGCAATTACATTGAATGCAACCGGTTTTGCCGCTCTATGTAATGGGGTTTGTGATGGACAACTGGCAGTTATACCCTCTCCAAACACAGGTCCTTTTTCATTTTATTCTTACAATTGGCAACCCGGTAATTATTCTTCACCAAGTGTTATCAACATGTGCCCTGGCACCTATACAGTAACAGTTAGCAATAACGCTGGATGTATTTCAACGGCAACTGTTAGTGTTGGTCAACCTACAGCTTTAACCTCCACATTAACCGGAGTAACAGATGCAACGTGTAATGGCGTGTGTGATGGTTCGGCTACTCTAACCTTGAATGGAGGAACGCCACCCTATAGTTATTCATGGTCTAATGGTTCCTTTGTACCAAACCCGAGTAATTTGTGTTCAGGTTTAAACACTTGTAATTGGCAAGACGCAAATGGTTGCTTAGGAACATCTACTGTAACAATAAATCAACCTCAAGCCATCTCTGTAAGTATCCCAACTGTAAGCACCATATGTATCGGAGAGTCT
>JBKCIQ010000032.1:0-3336 GCA_046302135.1 Bacteroidota bacterium
CAACAATAATAACGGAAACAATAACAATTCAGGAAATAGCGGAAATAATAATTCAGGAAACACAGGCAACTCTGGTCAAAATAACAACACAGGCAATACCGGCAACACTGGTGAAAATAATAACTCAGGAAATACCGGAAACACTGGTGAAAATAATAACTCAGGAAATACCGGAAACACAGGTCAAAATAACAACACCGGAAACACAGGCAACTCTGGTCAAAATAACAACACCGGTCAAAATAACAACGCAGGCAATACCGTCAATTCTAGTCAAAATAATAATACAGGAAATACCGGCAACACCGGTGAAAATAACAACATAGGAAACACCGGCAACTCTGGTCAAAATAATAACACCGGAAACACAGGCAACTCTGGTCAAAATAACAACACCGGTCAAAATAACAACGCAGGCAATACCGGCAATTCTAGTCAAAATAATAATACAGGAAATACCGGCAACACCGGTGAAAATAACAACTCAGGAAACACAGGCAACACTGGTGCAAATAACAACTCAGGAAATACCGGTCAAAATAATAACACAGGAAATACCGGCAACACCGGTGAAAATAATAACACAGGAAATACCGGAAACACTGGTGAAAATAATAACACCGGAAACACAGGCAACTCTGGTCAAAATAACAACACAGGAAACACAGGCAACACAGGTCAAAATAACAACACAGGAAACACTAACAATAACGGAAGTAATAATTCAGGCAACCAAAACACAACAAATAATGTGAATATTGGTGATCAAATGAACTCCGGAAATCAGGGCAATAACAACAATATTAATAACAATACTCCCGCAACAATAAACATTTGCCATTTCGAACAGGGCACTTCTAATTCAATTACCATTTTGCAATCTGACTGGCCAACACATCAAGCCCATGGAGATCTAATTGGTGCTTGCCCACCATCTAATAACAATGGGAACAATGGTGGCAACAACAATAATGGATCCGGAGGCGGTAATAACAATGGTAAAGGTGGTGGAAATGGAAATAATGGAGGTAGAATAAATGGTTATGGGCCAAAAAATAATATTATTAATTCGATAATTAAAAATAATGGAAATGGCGGTGTGCCCGTAAATAATACATCAAACCCACAACAAAATAACAATACTCAAAATAATACGCCAATTCAAAACAACCAACCTATACAAAACAATAATACTCCTTTAAACGGGAATCAAGTAATTCCCTCACAACCTAATAACGGTATTAAAATTAACAAGAACAGAAATTCTTCAAAACCGAACGGAAATAAATGAACGTTAAAAAAAAATATTTCATTACATCGGTTTTACCGTTTTTACTATCTATAAATTTTGTTTTTCCCCAAGGCAGTAAAAATACAAATTCAACAAAATCTCAAATCGCAAATATTAATGATCTTCAAGTTTCATTGCATGAAGAAATAATAAATAATGTCTTTAGTGAAATTGGTGAAATTACAGGCACCAATGAATACAAGGTCTTACTAATTACAGGTAAATATCATTGGACAGTATCTAACTCAAAGATAAATTTAAGGGCGGACAGTTCATTTTTTACATGCGATTCAAAAGTGGAAGTTGGACCATTCAATTACAAAACACCTGTAAAAGGAAAAGTGAAAATTTGGTTTGACAATCCCACAAACAAAATAAATGTAAAAATTACTACAGCTATTTTTGAGCTTTACACCCATGTACTTGGTAAGAAAATTCATATTAAAAACATTGAGCTTGCTGATTATTTTAAGGATCCATTTCAATTTGACGGTCCAAAAGATATGGCTACAGATTTTGAATTTTGGACACCCGACAGTATTAAGAAAAAAATTTACATGAAGCCTTGCAATTGCGCCTTAGAAGTAAAGATTAAAGAGATAATAACTAAATGTGAAGTAACTGTATCAAATAAACCAATTAAAGACAAGGTTGAAAAAAGCAACCTTACTAACAACGAATCTACAGAGCCAAAGAAAGAAAAATAGAACTGTTATTTTGAAATTATTACCTAGATAAAAGTTTCTTAACTAATTCTGAAATCATTTTTCCGTCGGCCTTTCCCGATAATGTTTTAGTCGCAACTCCCATTACCTTACCCATGTCAGAAGGTGAGCTTGCACCAACTTTAGTTATAATTTTCTCCAACTCATTTTTTAACTCATCTTCGCCCATCATTTGAGGAAGAAACTCTTGAAAAACAGCGGCCTGGAACAATTCAACTTCAGCAAGATCATTTCTGTTCTGTTGCTGAAAAAGTTCTGCTGTCTCTCTACGCTTTTTCATTTCTTTTTGAAGAGCTTTTACAGCGGTTTCCTCAGACAAGCCTTCAGGGGAAGTTTTTAGTAAAAGAATTACTGATTTCATTCCTCTCAATGCTTCCAACCTCTGAACATTTTTTGAAAGCATTGCCGACTTAATTTCGGAATTAATTTTCTCCTCAATCATATAAATTATTTAATCAATTGGAAATATCCGGATTGGGAAACTTCTTTTCCTCCGGTGGATTTAGCACTTAAAATGTAGTAATAGGTTCCCTCGGGAGAAGATCCACCATTCCAAGATCCTGATGGGCTTGTGATTTCGTACAGCTTTAAGCCCCAGCGATCATAAATTTGAACCAACAAATTACTTAACCCTGAACTTGGAATAAAGAAAACGTCATTAATACCATCTCCATTTGGAGTAAAGATATTTGGAACAAGTATACTGAAATCATCGAGTACAGTTATTGTGGCAGTGGCTGTATCCACACACCCCGCTGTATTAGATGCAATCATAATTACGGTATATGTACCAGGAGTAGTATAAGTAGTATTATCATTTTGTTGGGAAGAGGTGCTTCCGTTGCCAAAAGACCAAATGTAATTGTTTGCGTTGGTACTTGTGTTAGTAAAAGATACTTGCAATGGAGCAGTTCCCGTAGTTGGATTTGAAGTAAATGATGCTGTTATAGCAGAGGCTGTGGTACCTACAGTTACTGTTTCTGTTATTGAACAATTATTTGCGTCTGTAACTGTAACCGTATAGTTTCCTGCGGCAAGGCCGGAAGGATTTTGTCCAATTCCTGAAGGACTCCAGTTAAATGAGTAGCTTGGTGTACCTCCGGAAACTAAAGTAGAAATACTACCGAATGGGTTAACACAACTGATGTCAATTGGACTTAAAGTAGCCGTTAGCTGTGATGGCTCGGTTATAGCAAACTGTAATACTGATTGACAACCACTAGCATCAGTTACAGTTACCGTGTAGTTATTCTGCGGAAGGTTATTTGCTGAAGACCCGCTTCCAACACTACTCCAAACAAAAGTGTAACCACCCGAACC
>JBKCIQ010000033.1:0-25358 GCA_046302135.1 Bacteroidota bacterium
CTCACTTTTAAACTATAAAATTTATTTATATCGTTTTATTGTTTTGTTTCACAGCTTTTAATATTTTAATTTATTGCATTTTTTATTAATTCTTAAATAAGAATCTTTTAAGTTTCACCTCACATTAATATTGTTCGCTCTATCTATAATAAACATATGGAATTTGGTTACCGGAATTTTATAATTTAAAACTGCTAAAAACTTAAATTAGGTTATAAATAATCATTTTTTATCTTTATCGTTCAAAGATCTAAAGCACTAACAAAGAAAAAAAACTTAAATGAAAACAGATGTTTTATTGGGGCTTCAATGGGGAGATGAAGGCAAAGGGAAAATTGTAGATGTATTAACCCCTCAGTATGATATTATTGCCAGGTTTCAAGGCGGACCAAACGCAGGCCATACACTAGAGTTCAACGGTCTCAAACATGTACTACATACTATACCAAGTGGAATTTTTCACGAAGAAAATATCAACGTAATAGGTAATGGAGTTGTTATTGATCCGGTAATTTTTAAAAAAGAAACCGATGCTCTTAAAGAAAAATTCGGATATGGAATTGACATACTCAGAAAAAAATTGCTTATTTCTACTAGAGCACATTTAATTCTACCAACTCATATTCTCCTAGATAAAGCATCTGAGGCCTCTAAAGGTGAGGCCAAGATTGGAAGCACTCAGAAAGGTATTGGTCCTACCTATATGGATAAGACAGGAAGAAATGGATTAAGAGTTGGAGATATTTTAAGAAATGATTTTAAGGAACGTTATGATTTTCTTGTGAACAAACACATTCAAATGCTCAAGTGGTACAATTACGAATTTGACCTTTCATCTGTGGAAAAAGCCTGGTTCGAAGGAGTAGAAAACCTCAGGAAATTTGAGTTAATTGATTCTGAACATTATTTAAATGATGCATTAAGAAATGGAAAAAAAATTCTGGCAGAAGGAGCACAGGGCTCATTGCTCGATATTGATTTCGGCACCTACCCTTTCGTAACATCTTCTAACACTGTAACTGCAGGTGCATGTACAGGACTTGGCATTGCACCAGGAAATATTGGAAAAGTTATTGGAATATTCAAAGCTTATTGTACAAGAGTTGGAAGCGGACCTTTCCCTACTGAGTTACTGGATGATACTGGAGAGTTGATTAGAAAAACCGGAAATGAATTTGGCTCTACCACAGGACGACCGAGAAGATGTGGATGGTTGGATTTGCCCGCACTTAAATACGCCATAATGATCAATGGAGTTACCGAACTCATGATGATGAAGGCTGATGTTTTAAACTGTGTTGATGAAATAAAAGTTTGTACATCTTATAACTACAACGGAAAAGAAATAAGTTATCTTCCATATTCTATTGACACTTTTTACCTAAAAGCGAATTATATCAATATGAAAGGTTGGAAAAACAATTTGACTAGTCAATCGGAAACTATTCCTGAAACTTTAACTGATTACATCAATTTTATCGAAAAGGAAACTGGTGTCCCTGTTAATATTGTTTCTGTTGGTCCTGACCGTAAACAAACCATTTACCTTAAGAAACAACTTGCTTAATAATTTAAAAAAATCAAAACTTAACTTTTATTTACTTGCAACCTTCCTAATGTTGCAGACCACCCAATCTTCTGCACAAAAGCCAAAAGAATACAACGATGGTCACGGGAAAAAAGTTTTGATCCCGATGGGTGATAAAAGTTTCGCAGACTCACTAGTTTATTATAGACCCGGTAATCCGGGCCCTGAAAAATCAAAATGCAGAAACGGAAAACTAGCGGTGGGGCCTCCGGATTTTGACGGAACAGACAACAATTTTGTTGTTTTGGGAACGGGAGGAGAATTAGTTTTATTTTTTAAGGACAACGCCTTAATAAATACTGAAGGTGTAGATCTGTATGTGTTCGAATTAGGTAAATACATTGAAGAAACATTTCTATCAATTTCAAAAGACGGAAAGAATTGGATTGAAGTTGGAAAGATAAAAGGAGGAAATTCAGCAGTAGATTTGGGTGATGCGATATCTCCTACTGACGTGTTCCGTTATGTAAAACTTAAAGATGCAACTACCCCGCCTGATTACCCCGAGTCTTATCCGGGTGCGGATATTGATGCTGTGGCGGCAATTGGATCAGCACAAGCCATTACACTCAGCTCTAAGGTACTTTTTAATTATTCAGACGCCAAACTTAAACCAAACGCATATCCATCGCTGGATTCTGTAGCGAATTATCTTAAAGCCAATCCGGATTTTTATGTAAAGATTCAAGGACATTGTGACAGTACGGGTGATAAGAAATTTAATCAGACTCTGTCGCAAAACAGGGCTAATTCTGTGAAAAATTATCTTTTAAATAGAGTAAAAAATGTAACTTATTTAGTCGAAGGCTTTTCTTCAGATCTCCCGGTTAGTACAAATCAAACCGAACATGGAAGAGAGAAAAACAGAAGAGTTGAGATCTATCTGATCCCAAGAAAAAAAGAAAAAAAGAATTGAAATTCTATCGAATTTGCATTTTCATATATTTGAAATTTAGAGAAATGCTCAATATCTTTGTTTCTTTTATTATTAAATGCATTTTACAAAAGGAAAGTTTTATTTAATAGTTCTCACTTGGATTTTTTTATTCAATCAAAAATACTTTTCACAGGAGCACAACTATTGGAGTAACAACTTTGGAGCAAAGTCAACACTTCTTTGTGGAGCTGCTGTTTCAAATTATTTTGACAATGGTGCCATATTTTACAATCCTGCTACACTATGCTTCAAGGACTCTGGTTATTTATCTTTGTCAGCCAACCTTTATGAATATGAGTCGCTAACCAGAACAAATGCTCTTGGAGATGGCCTTTCACTTTCATCTTCCAATTTTAATTTTTCCCCTCAAATTGTTAGCGGAAATAAAAAAATTGGCGATAAAGCTGAACTGGAATTCATATTAATGAGCAAGACTGACGTTCAGTTCAACCAATCTTTGTCATTTAATAAAATGTATTATGACACTCTAATTTTCAATGCTCAGCAATCGCTATATGTGGGAAGTTATAATTTAAAAAAGAGAGTGTTAGACGAATGGGGGGGGTTATCAATGAGTTTTAAACTAAGTGAAAAATGGGGATTTGGATTTGGCACCTTTTTCAGCTACAGGATGTATAAATATCAGATGAGTATGAATGCAAGCAGTATCGGTACAGACACAATTTATCCGTCTATTTCTAAATCAGATTCTGCTTTAACAGTAAACACCAACAACCTAAACTTAATCCTTAAATCAGGAATAGTTTACAACGGAGAAAAAAATAATTTTGGCTTAACTGTTACATTACCATCTATCAGGCTGAGGGGCAAAGGTGATCTTGAATATTCAATATTTTTTTCAGGCATTTATTTTATTCCAGTCGATGTTTATATTCGAAGAATCAATGTAAACACAATATATAAATACCCAGGTTCTATTGCTGTTGGATATACTAGAAAATATAAGAGATCAAAGCTTCATTTTACAGCCGAGGTCTTTGGTCGAATTGACCCATATTATACTTTGAAAATTTCTGACGCAACAGGAATTTCCGGAAGCGGAAATGTTTCACTTGGTGGTGAATATGTTAAAGGAATAAAAGAAGGTAAGAGGCCCATTGCAAATCTTGCAATTGGATACGAAAAAGTTTTAAAAGGCACGCTTGAGTTGCTTATGGGCTTTAGCACAGATTTCAGAAATAATACAGAAAGCGCGGACATAAGCTTTCTTGATTATAATTTTGGAAACGAAGCATTTAACCTATTTCATTATTCTTTAGGGGTTGGATTCCAGCACAACAAGAATAATATTGCCATCGGTCTTGCAGGTTCATTAGGTTCAAGATTTGTTCCGTCAATTGCTGATTTTCAAAACCCAACTGTTTTTTCCAAGTTTTTCGGATATAATGTCTACGGGAATAATTACAATACCTATAAAAGTATTGGTATAGTGGTTGGGTTAACCTATTGATAAAAAAATTATAAATCCCATACAGAGCTGCGCTTCCTGTAATTTGACAACTTAAAAAATCGTTTATTTTCCAGTAGAAAAACCAGAACGAAATATACTATTACCGGAGAGCCGAAAGTAAAAAATGACAGGTAAATAAAATACATCCTAACAGTGGTTGATTGAATACCTAATTTTTTACCTAACCAATCGCATACTCCGAAAGCACGCTCTTCAAACCAACTTATAATATTTCGAATCAAGGATATCATTTTAATTGTAGTTTATTACATTTTTTTAAAAATCACCAGAAATTAACTAACTATCATCTTAATTTCTCGAACTAGTAATTTATTTACAAATATAAATCAAAGACTTGTAACCCTACCTAAAACTAGGCCTGATTAGAAATGGAAAATTTCTACTTTTTGAACACTTTGAATAATTTTTTAAACTGGAGATTATTTTGAAATAAAAAAACCTCGAAAAATTTAATTTCCGAGGTCTAAATCTAACCAAATCTCAAAGGTAATTTCGTTTTTAAAAACCAAAATTGGTTGAAAAAAATACCAAAGTTTTTATTCTTCAGATGAAGATTTGTTTTCATCTTCGGAGGATGATTTTTTAGATCTTCCTCTTCTTGTGGTTTTAGCTTTTTTGGTTTCAGTAACAGCCTTCTTGTTGTTAGTGTAAATTTCATTGAAATCAACTAACTCAATCATAGCCATTTCAGCGGCATCACCTTGTCTGTTTCCTGTTTTAATAATACGTGTGTAACCACCCTGACGATCAGAAATCTTTGTTGCAACATCCTTGAATAGAGTGGAAACTGCAGATTTACTTCTTAGATAAGCAAAAACTGTTCTTCTGCTGTGCGTTGTATCATTCTTTGATTTAGTCAACAATGGCTCTACGTACGTCCTCAATGCCTTTGCTTTTGCTAAAGTGGTAAAAATTCTTTTTTTCTCAATAAGAGAGCAAGCCATGTTTCCAAGCATCGCCTTTCTATGTGAGCTTGTCCTGCTTAAATTATTGATTTTATCTCCGTGTCTCATGTTTGAAAAATTCTTTAATGATTAATCTTTATCCAACTTATATTTGGCGACATTCATCCCAAACTGCAATCCTTTGCTGTGAACTAAATCTTCCAATTCAGTTAACGATTTCTTACCAAAATTACGGAACTTCAACAGGTCGTTTTTGTTAAATGCAACCAGTTCACCTAGAGTCTCAACATCAGCTGCCTTAAGGCAATTTAAAGCTCTAACTGATAAATCCATATCAACAAGCTTGGTCTTCAATAACTGACGCATGTGTAATGATGATTCATCAAATTCGCTTTCGCTGCTCTTCTCTTCTGTATCCAAAGTAATCTTCTCATCTGAGAACAACATAAAATGGTGAATCAATATTTTTGCGGCTTCTTTCAACGCATCTTTCGGGTGAATCGATCCATCAGTAGTAATTTCCATTACCAACTTTTCATAATCGGTTTTCTGCTCAACACGATAGTTCTCTACGTGGTATTTTACATTTCTAATTGGAGTGTAAATAGCATCCATTGGAATCAAACCATGCGCAGGATTACTTGGCTTATTTTCTTCTGCAGGAACATATCCGCGACCTCTCTCAATTACCATTTCCATTTTCATTTTAACAGAAGGTTCACAATGAGCTATTACAAGGTCAGGATTCAAAACCTGAAATCCATTAAGATACTTTCCAATATCACCGGCAGTCAATAATTCTTTCCCTGAAAAGTTAATCACAGCCTTCTCATGGTCATGATTATCTATTTGACGCTTGAAACGAACTTGTTTTAAATTGAGGACCATTTCGGTTACGTCTTCAGTTACACCTTTAACGGTGCTAAACTCATGGTCAACGCCATCGATGCGAAGCGAAGTAATTGAATAACCTTCAAGTGACGAAAGCAATATTCTGCGCAAGGAGTTACCTATGGTTATCCCAAATCCGGGCTCTAGAGGACGAAATTCGAAAACACCACTATGGTCTGTCCCTGAAACCATAATTACTTTATCTGGACGCTGAAATGCTAATATTGACATATTTTTGTTTTTTTAGTTATTAATGATTACAAAAATTAATTAATCAGGTTTACTTAGAATATAACTCGACAATCAATTGTTCTCTGATGTTTTCAGGAATTTGAGCTCTCTCGGGCCTATTGATGTATTTACCACTTAGTGTTGATTTATCAAAGTCTATCCAAGAATATTTAGTAGCTGAAGATGAAACAGAGTTGCTGATAGCCTCTAATGATTTGGAACGCTCTCTAACTGCAACTTGATCTCCAGGCCTTAAAATGTAGCTTGGTACGTTTACCACTTTACCATTAACAGTAATATGACAGTGAGAAACTAACTGACGAGCTCCTGATCTGGTTGGAGCAACTCCCATTCTATAAACCACATTATCTAATCTTGACTCAATCAATTGAAGTAATACCTCGCCTGTAATACCTTTAGCTGCAGCAGCAAGACCGAAGACTTTTGCGAACTGACGCTCAAGAATACCATAAGTGTATTTTACCTTTTGTTTTTCCTGGAGCTGTACAGCATATTCAGACTGCTTGGCACGTTTCTTTGCCATACCGTGCTGTCCTGGAGGGTAATTCTTCTTTTCCAACGCCTTATCAGGACCAAAAATTGGTTCCTTAAATTTTCTGGCGATCTTGGATTTTGGACCTATATATCTTGCCATTTTTTATTTATTATTCTTTTGAAAATTTATTTATTGAAAACTATTAAACTCTTCTTCTCTTTGGAGGACGACAACCATTATGAGGTATCGGAGTGATATCTACAATCTCTGCCACCTCTATTCCTGCTGCACCAATGGTACGAATTGCAGATTCACGTCCTGCGCCAGGACCCTTAATGAATACCTTTACTTTTCTTAGTCCTGCATCATGTGCAACTTTAGCGCAATCTGAGGCTGCAAGTTGTGCTGCATAAGGGGTATTCTTCTTTGACCCTCTGAAACCCATTTTCCCAGCACTGCTCCAAGAAATAACCTGTCCTGTGTTTTTGGTAATTTAAATAATAATGTTGTTAATGGTTGAATTTATATGAGCCTGTCCTGTAGCCTCAACCTTAACGACTCTCTTTTTTGCCGCGACCTTAGCTGAATTTGCTGATCCCTGTTGTTTTGCCATTTTTTTTATTTTTATTACTGTCCATTATCAACCATACCGGACAGTTAGGTATGTGTTCTGATATCCCCGGCAGAGGATAACTTCAATTTTATTTAGTTGCCATTTTCTTGTTAGCAATCGTCTTACGTTTACCTTTTCTGTTCCTAGCATTAGTTTTTGTTCTCTGACCACGAACAGGTAAACCTAAACGATGACGGATACCTCTGTATGAACTGATATCCTGAAGGCGTTTTATGTTCAACTGAATTTCAGAACGAAGCGCACCTTCAACCTTCATGCGATTGATAACATTACGAATAGCGTTTTGCTCATCATCACTCCATTCTGAAACTTTTTTATCAAAGCTAATTCCTGCTTCAGTCAAAATTCGCTGAGCAGAGCTTGTGCCGACTCCGTAAATGTAAGTTAGGCCAATTACGCCACGCTTATTTTTCGGTAAATCTATTCCTGCAATCCTTGCCATTATTTATTTGTTAAATAGTTTAATTAATAATTAATTACTTCTGCCTCTGCTTGAACTTGGGAGTTTTTTTGTTGATGATGTACAACTTACCCTTCCTGCGTACAATCTTGCAGTCGGCACTTCTCTTTTTTATTGAAGCTCTTACTTTCATTTTTTTAGTTTTTATATCGGAAAGTTATTCTTCCCTTAGTTAAATCATATGGACTCATTTCTACTTTAACCTTATCCCCTGTTAGAATCTTGATATAATTCATACGCATCTTACCAGAAATATGAGCCACAATTATATGACCATTTTCAAGTTCAACGCGGAACATGGCATTACTAAGTGATTCTACGATTGTTCCGTCAACTTCTATTGATGCTTGTTTTGCCATAAATTATATTGAAGAAGTTTGCATCATTGCTGCATTTGTTCTTCCTTTTATTCTTCCGGATTTTAAAAAGCCATCATACTTTCTGTTAACCAAGAATGTTTCAATCTGTTGCAGTGTATCGAGTACAACACCCACCAAAATCAGCAAAGATGTTCCACCAAAAAAGTTTGCAAATTCGTTCTGAATACCAAGCATATTGGCTACTGCAGGCAATATCGCAACTACTGCAAGAAATATTGAACCAGGTAATGTAATTCTACTCATAACATTATCAATAAACTCCGCAGTCTTTTTGCCAGGCTTTACACCTGGAATGTAGCCGCCGTTTCTCTTCATTTCTTCAGCAAGTTGATTTGGGTTAACCATAATTGCTGTGTAGAAATAAGTAAATAGAATAATCAATATGGCAAAAGTAAGGTTATATGCAAATGAATACTGATTTGTAAAAGAAGACAAGAATCCGGTATTACTCTGTTCAAACTTGGTTACCGCAGCAGGAATAAACATAATTGCCTGAGCAAATATAATTGGCATAACACCTGCAGCATTTACTTTTAAAGGTATATATTGACGAACACCCCCATATTGTTTATTTCCAACTATTTTCTTTGCAAACTGCACGGGAATTCTTCTAGTTCCTTGAACAAGCATTATACAACCGATAATTATGAAAAGGAGTATTACAATTTCAAGCAACATAAAAATCATCCCGCCACCGGTTGTACTTGACATTTTCGCGCCAAACTCAGTTGAAATTGCATAAGGCATACGGGCAATAATACCCACCATAATTATCATAGATATTCCGTTACCCAATCCTTTATCGGTAATTTTCTCACCTAACCACATAACGAATAAGGTTCCCGTTACAAGAATTATGGTTGATTGAATCCCCCAGAATACAGAATTGTCGACGATAGCGCCAGGATAAGTGTACACTTGGGTTGCCAAATAACCAGGGGCCTGTACTGCAGTAACAGCAACAGTTAACCAACGAGTATATTGATTAATTTTTTTCCTTCCGCTTTCACCTTCTTTCTGAAGCTTTTGAAAATAAGGAATAGCCATTCCAAGAAGCTGAATAATAATAGAGGCGGTAATGTAAGGCATAATTCCCAGCCCAAAGATTGAAGCTTTAAAGAATGCTCCACCGGCAAATGTATTAATCAAATCTAGTATTCCGCCTGAAGTGCTTTTTGCGGCCTGCCTTGCCATTTGTAATTGATCCGGGTCAACACCGGGAAGAACTACATTAGAGCCAAGTCGATATACCAAGATGAATAAAAGAGTGTAACCGATTCGGTTTCTCAACTCTTCAATTCTCCAGATATTCTTAATGGTCTGTATTAATTTCATATTTAGTTAGAGCTTTGTTACTGTTCCACCTTGTTTTTCGATGGCAGATTTAGCACCCGCACTGAAAGCGTGAGCTGTTACATTGACTTTAGTTTTTAATTCGCCACGACCAAGAATTTTTATCAAATCATTCTTACCTGCAATTCCGTTTTGAATTAAAATCTCAGGCGTAAATTCATTGATGTTCTTATTTTCAGCCAAATATTGGATTAAATCCAAATTGATTCCGTGGTATTCAACACGATTAATGTTTTTGAAACCAAACTTTGGAACACGACGCTGCAAAGGCATTTGTCCTCCTTCGAATCCCCTCTTACTGCTGTATCCTGAACGGGATTTAGCACCTTTGTGACCTCTTGTGGCTGTTCCTCCACCACCTGACCCTTGACCGCGTCCTCTGCGATATTTTGTCTTTGTAGAACCTGTTGCAGGTTTAAGTGAATTTAAATTCATTTTTAATTTTCTTAAGCGTTTTCTACTTTAACCAAATGATGAACTTTTTCTATCATACCTTTAATCTGAGCGTTCAACTCTTTTTCTACTGTATGATGCATTCTTTTTAGTCCCAAAGCCTCAACAGTTTTTCTCTGACGAGCAGTCTGTCCGCTTAGACTTTTTATCTGTGTAATCTTTACTTTAGCCATGTTGAATAATTTCTTTTTATCCGTTAAAAACTTTTTCAAGAGCAATTCCACGCTGACGCGCAATGGTAATAGGATCACGCAACTTTACTAACGCGTCGAGTGTTGCCTTAACCACGTTGTGTGGGTTAGAAGATCCTTTTGATTTTGCCAATACATCTTTTACCCCTACGCTTTCAAGTACTGCACGCATCGCACCACCGGCAATTACTCCTGTACCATTAGAAGCTGGTTTAAGGAATACTCTTGAACCTCCAAACTTTCCATTTTGTGGATGAGGAATGGTTCCTTTAAGAACAGATACCTTAACAAGGTTTTTCTTAGCATCATCAATTCCTTTAGATATTGCATCAGTTACCTCATTGGCTTTTCCCAAACCATACCCAACTACACCTTTTTCATTTCCTACTACAACAATAGCAGCAAAACTGAAATGACGACCACCTTTGGTTACTTTGGTTACGCGCTGAACAGCTACAAGCTTATCTTTTAGTTCGATATCGCTGCTCTTTACTCTTTTTACAACTTCTTTTGACATTTATTTATTTTAATTGTTGCTTTTGATTAAATTTAGAATTTAAGACCACCTTCTCTGGCACCTTCTGCCAAAGACTTAACTCTTCCGTGATATAGATAACCTCCGCGATCAAAAACTACAGTAGAAATACCTTTTCCCGAGGCTATTTCTGCAATTGCTTTTCCAACAGATTTTGCGATATCAGATTTATTTCCTGCCTTAGCAAAACCTTTATCTCTAGATGAAGCTGCCGCAATGGTTTTACCATTTGAGTCATCAATTAACTGAGCATAAATATCAGCATTACTTCTGAAAACACATAAACGAGGCTTACCATCTGTTCCATTAACATGCTTTCTAATTCTGACCTTAATTCTTTTTCTTCTTTCTAATTTTGTGAGTGCCATTTGAATTAATTTATAATTAATTATTTCTTAGATGCTGATTTACCGGCTTTTCTTCTTAGTATTTCACCGGAGAACTTAATACCTTTTCCTTTGTACGGTTCAGGCTTACGCAACGATCTGATTTTTGCAGCAACCATACCCAACAATTGTTTGTCAGCACATTCCATGATTACTTTTGGGTTAGATCCTTTTTCAGCTGTAGTAGTTGCTTTAATTTCCTGAGGCAATTCCATTACAATGTTATGAGAATAACCAAGTGATAACTCTAACAATTGACCTTTCATGTTAGCACGATAACCAACACCAACCAACTCCTGCTCAGTTTTATATCCTTCAGAAACACCTTTCACCATGTTGGCAATTAATGCGCGGTATAATCCGTGAAGTGCCTTGTGTCTTTTCTGGTCGGTAGGGCGAGTAACCTCTACCTTACCATCAGCAACATTAACGGAAATATCAGTATCTATTTTTTGTTCAAGGGCTCCCTTTTTTCCCTTCACTTTCACCAGGCCAGATGCAACACTTACTTCTACACCTGCCGGTAACACTATTGGTAATTTTCCTACGCGTGACATAATCTCAATGTTTTAAATTAATAAACAAAACATAAAACTTCACCACCAACATTCTGCTTTCTTGCTTCTTTATCAGTCATTACACCTTTTGAAGTAGAAACAATTGCAATTCCCAAACCGTTAATTACTCGTGGCATGGTTGCAACACCTGAATACTGACGCAATCCAGGACTAGATACACGCTCCAGTTTTCTTATTGCTGATTGCTTAGTTACAGGATGATATTTCAAGGCAATTTTAATAGAGCCTTGTCTTTTTTCCTGATCTTCAAATTTGTAATTAAGGATGTAACCTTTATCAAACAAGATTTTGGTTATTTCTTTTTTAAGGTTAGATGAAGGAATTTCAACTATCCTGTGATTCGCTTTGATCGCGTTTCTTACCCTTGTTAGGTAATCTGATACTGTGTCTGTCATTTTATTTTTTTATATTTTATCCCGCAAGCAGGATAATTATACATTGTTTTTCTTTTAAAGAACGTTTACCAGCTTGACTTGGTTAAACCTGGTATCTTACCAAATGTTACCATTTCTCTGAATGTTACACGGCTTATTCCAAATTGGCGCATGTAACCACGAGGACGACCGGTGATTTTGCAACGGTTTCTTCCTCTTACTGGTGAAGAATTGCGTGGAAGAGTCTGCAAGAGATTGTATTCTCCGGCATCTTTTAAAGCCTGACGCTTCGCAGCATATTTTTCTGCTAATCTTTTTCTTTTGGCCTCACGGGCCTTCATTGATTCTTTTGCCATTATTTACTTTTTCTTAAATGGAATTCCAAATTCTGCCAATAGTTCGTAAGCTTCCTTATCCGTTCCCGCTGAAGTCACAAAAGTGATGTCCATACCGTTCATTTTAGTCACCTTATCAATATCGATCTCTGGGAAAATGATTTGCTCAGTGATACCAAGCGTGTAATTCCCATGACCATCAAAGCCTTTGTCATTCACACCTTTGAAATCACGTATTCTTGGAAGAGCCGATGCTATTAATCGATCCAAAAACTCATACATTTTATCTCCACGTAAAGTAACACGCACTCCAATTGCCACACCTTTTCTAAGCTTGAAGTTAGAGATGTCTTTTGTTGAGTGAGTTGGCACAGCCTTCTGACCAGTAATCATGGTCATTTCTTTAGCTGCACTTTCTATCATCTTTTTATCAGATACAGCATCGCCAACACCCTGGTTCAAACAAATCTTTTTCAACTTGGGAACCTGCATTACAGACGAATACTTGAAACGATCTTTCAGGGTTGGAATAATTTCATCCCTGTATTTATCTTTTAATCTTGGTGAATACGTTGCCATTATTTAATTACCTGTTTAGTTTTCTTTGAAATTCGAACTACCTTTCCGGATTTTTCATCCATAATTCTTGCTACTCTTGTAGTTTTACCAGCTTCAACCAGCATCAAGTTGGAAATATGTATTGAGCCTTCCTTTTTTTCAATTCCTCCGTTTGGATTTTTTGAGCTTGGTTTAGCGTGCTTAGATATCATGTTCACTCCTTCTATGGTGGCACGCTGTTTTTTACTATCAATTGCAAGAATTTTTCCTTCCTGACCTCTGGACTCTCCGGAAATTACCTTTACTAAATCGTTCTTCTTTAATTTGAATTTAACTTTAGACATATTGTCGATGTTTTAAAGCACCTCCGGTGCCAATGAAATAATTTTCATGAATTGTTTATCTCTCAACTCTCTTGCCACGGGACCAAAAATACGAGTGCCTCTGATTTCGTCCTGAGCATTCAACAAAACGCAAGCGTTGTCATCAAATCTGATGTATGAACCATCATTTCTGCTGATCTCTTTACGAGTACGTACAACAACAGCTTTGGAAACAGTTCCTTTTTTTACGTTTCCTGATGGCAATGCATTCTTTACAGTTACCACTATTTTATCTCCAACAGAAGCATATCTGCGACGTGTACCACCTAAAATCCTTATAACAAGAACTTCTTTGGCACCGCTGTTGTCTGCTACTGTTAGACGAGATTCATTTTGTATCATTTCTTAAATCTTATTCGTTTAAAAATTACTTAGCCTTCTCAACTATCTCAACAAGACGCCAACGCTTGGTCTTACTCATTGGTCTTGTCTCCATTATTTTTACGATATCACCCACGCCGCACTCATTCTTTTCATCATGAGCAACAAACTTCGTAGTTTTATTTACGAATTTTCCGTACTTCGGGTGCTTCACTTTACGTTCAACAGCAACCACTACAGACTTATTCATCTTACTGGATTTTACTGTTCCGATACGTTCTTTTCTTAAGTTCCTTTCCATTTTAATTTATTATTTGGAAGCTTTTTTCCTGTTAATTTGCTCTGTTTTTAGTCTTGCAATTGTTTTTCTCGCAAATCGAATCTTCATTGGATTCTCGATTGGAGAAACTGCATGATTGATTTTCATCTTTGTAAGACCAGCCAATTCTTCTGCAAGCTTATCAGCTATCTCCTGATCGTTCAATGATCTTATCTCTTCGTTTTTCATCTGTTGGATGATTAAATTATTTATTCTGTATAATCTTTTCTAATCACTAATTTGGTAACTACCGGAAGTTTCTGCGCTGCAAGCCTCAAAGCTTCTTTAGCAACTGCTAAAGGTACACCTTCTGCCTCAAACAAAATTCTTCCAGGTTTAACAGGAGCAACCCAAAGTTCAGGATTTCCTTTTCCCTTACCCATACGCACCTCTGCAGGCTTCTTGGTTACAGGCTTATCCGGGAAAATTCTGATCCAAACCTGACCCTCCCTTTTCATGAAACGGGTAATCGCAACACGGGCAGCCTCAATCTGACGAGCTGTTACCCAGCAAGAGTCAAGAGATTTTATTCCGAAAGAACCGAAAGCCAGCTGATCGCCGCGCTTCGCGTTCCCCTTCATTTTCATCTTTTGTTGCTTTCTGTATTTAGTACGTTTTGGTTGTAACATCTTTCAAAACTTTTATCAAATTAATTTTCAGACTTCTTTTTTCTTCTTGCGCCAAATTTTGGTCCTGAAGGTTGATTCTCTCTTCCTCCACTCTTCTTTTCTTTACTGCTCACTAAGTTTGGAGATAAATCACGTTTACCGAACACTTCACCTTTACAAATCCAAACCTTCACTCCTATTCTTCCGTAAGAAGTATGTGCTTCACCAACAGCATAATCAATATCCGCACGGAAAGTATGCAATGGAATTCTTCCTTCTTTATACCCTTCAGAGCGTGCCATCTCAGCTCCACCTAAACGACCGGAAACTTTGATCTTTATACCTTCAGCTCCCATTCGCATGGTTGAAGCTACTGCCATTTTCATAGCTCTCTTGTGAGATACTCGTCCTTCAATTTGACGTGCAATGCTATCAGCAACAAGGCGAGCATCTAACTCAGGGCGCTTTATTTCGAAGATGTTGATTTGAACTTCTTTCTTTGTTCTTCTCTTCAACTCTTCCTTCAACTTATCAACCTCCTTACCACCTTTACCAATGATAATTCCTGGACGAGCGGTATTGATGGTAACAGTAACCAATTTAAGCGTTCTTTCGATTACAATTTTTGAAATACTTCCCTTTGGTAAACGGGCCTTTACATAGTTTCTGATGTTTTCATCCTCAACTAATTTATCTGCGTAGTTAGAACCTCCAAACCAGTTGGAATCCCAACCACGAATGTAACCAAGACGCAATGATATCGGATTTGCTTTTTGACCCATTTTATTTATTATTTTCTGTTTGTTTAGTATCTAGAACCACAGTAACATGATTGGAACGCTTTTTAATTCTGTAAGCGCGTCCCTGAGGAGCAGTACGAAGACGCTTAAGCTGAAAAGCACTATCAACATAAATTTCTTTAACGAATAAGGTGTCAGCATCAGGTCTGCTGCCAGTTTTCTGCTCATAGTTATTTATTGCAGAGCTGATAAGTTTTTCCAAACGATTAGAAGATGGAAAACGGGTATTGAATTTTAATACATTCAATGCTTTGAAAACTTCCATTCCTCTTACCAAATCCGCAACATAACGCATTTTCTGCGGTGAAGTTGGGCAGTTATTTAGAGAAGCAAAGTACTTGGACTTGTTGGCTTCTTTTCTTGCATCAGCGGCTAATCTTTTTCTTTTTCCCATTTCAATTATTTTTTAGCTGCGGCCGCCTTATCAGCTTTATTATGACCGGCGTGACCACGGAATTGACGTGTTGGAGCAAATTCACCCATTTTATGACCAACCATGTTTTCTGTAACATAAACTGGCACAAATTTATTCCCATTGTATACAGCGAATGTATGTCCTACAAACTCAGGCGGAATGGTAGTTCTTCGAGCCCAGGTCTTAATAACGGACTTCTTACCGCTCTCATTCATTTTACTTACCTTTTTCTCCAGTTTAATGTCGATGAAAGGTCCTTTTTTTAACGATCTAGCCATTATTTCTTCCTTCTTTCAATTATTAACTTATTAGACGACTTCTTAGGGTATCTGGTCTTTTTACCTTTTGCTTTCATACCCTTTCTAGAACGAGGATGTCCTCCGGACGCTCTACCTTCACCACCACCCATTGGGTGATCAACCGGGTTCATAGCAACACCACGATTACGAGGCCTTCTGCCTAACCAACGCTTACGTCCAGCCTTTCCGCTAATCTCAAGATTGTGATCAGGGTTTGAAACAGATCCTATCGTAGCTGTGCAGGTAACCAAAACCATTCTTACTTCACCGGAAGGCATCTTTAATACCGCATACTTTCCTTCTCTAGCTGTAAGCTGAGCATAAGTACCGGCACTTCTTGCCATAACACCACCTTGTCCAGGACGTAGTTCTATGTTGTGAACTACTGAACCAAGTGGAACCTCAGACAGCGGCAATGCATTTCCTACTTCGGGTGCAGCACCTTTTCCAGAAACTAAAGTTTGTCCAACTTGCAATCCCTGAGGAGCAAGGATGTATCTTTTTTCACCGTCTTTGTAATAAAGTAGTGCTATTCGAGCGGAACGATTTGGATCGTACTCTATAGATTTTACAGTTGCAGGAATACCGCTTTTATCACGCTTAAAATCGATGATACGATATTGCTTCTTATGACCGCCTCCTATGTAGCGCATGGTCATCTTTCCGGTGTTATTTCGGCCCCCGGAGTTTTTCGCAGGCGCGACAAGACTCTTTTCAGGTCTATTAGTAGTGATTTCCGCAAAATCACTTACCAACTTAAATCGCTGTCCCGGTGTTAGTGGCCTTAGTTTCTTTAATCCCATTTTAATTCAACATTATATGCTTGCGTAAAAATCAATTACATCACCCTCTTTCAAGGTTACAGTAGCCTTTTTACTGCGGTTTACGATTCCTATAGCCATACCTCTTTTGGTATTTCTTGTTTTGATTTTTCCAATGTAACGTGAGGTATTTACCTGTTTTACAGTTACACCGTACATCTTTTCAACGGCTGATTTAATTTGCAATTTATTTGCGTTCTCATCAACAATGAACCCGTAGCGGTGATTTTTCTCCGCCTGCTCAGCCATTTTCTCAGTGATGATTGGTTTGATCAATACTTCCATTTTTCAATCAGCTTAAAAGGTTTTCGATTTTCTTAACTGAACTCTCAGCCAAAACAATAACACCTGCATTAAGAATATCATAGGTGTTAAGGTCCGAAGCAACAACTACCTTAGATTTTGGTAAATTTCTAGATGATAGGTAAACGTTCTTATTGTTTTCAGGAACAACAAAAAGTGTTTTCTTATCTGATAATTCAAGATTCTTCAATAAATCAATAAATGATTTTGTCTTAGGAGCTTCGAAAGAAAAGTCTTCCAAAATTGTAATGTTATTTTCTTTTGCCTTGTATGACAATGCAGAAACACGAGCAAGACGCTTTACTTTTTTGTTAAGTCTGAATGACCAATCTTTTGGACGAGGACCGAATACACGACCACCTCCAATAAAAAGTGGAGATTTCATTGAGCCTGCACGAGCTCCACCGGTACCTTTTTGTCTCTTCAACTTTTTGGTAGTACGATGAATTTCTGCTCTTTCTTTTGATTTATGCGTTCCCTGACGCTGGTTGGCAAGATAATGCTTCACGTCAAGATAAATTGCGTGATCATTTGGCTCAGCACCAAAAACAGTATCATTAAGATCCAATTTTTTGGATGTCTTTTTGCCGCTTATATTGTGTACTTCCAGTTGCATGATTACTTTTCTATAATTACATATGAACCTTTTGCTCCGGCAACAGAACCTCTTACTACTAATAGGTTCTTTTCAGGCATTACTTTAACTACCTCAAGGTTTTGAATTTTAACTCTATTTCCACCCATTCTTCCACCCATTCTCAATCCTTTCAATACGCGTGATGGATCCGATGACGCACCAACAGAACCCGGTGCTCTCTCACGATCGTGCTGACCATGACTTCCGGCGTGACCTACACCACTGAAACCATGCCTTTTTACAACGCCTTGAAAACCTTTACCTTTGCTTTTACCCACAATGTTTACCAACTCTCCTTCGGAAAACAATTCGACGGTAATTGATTCACCCAATTTTTTCTCATCGTCAAAATTCAATTCAACGCTTTTTCTTTTAGGAGTGGTGCTTGCCTTTGCGAAGTGACCTTTCATTGCAGAAGATGTGTTTTTTTCTTTCTTCTCATCATATGAAAGTTGAACTGCATCGTATCCGTCTTTCTCCTTGGTTTTTACTTGCGTAACCACGCAAGGACCAGCCTCGATAATTGTGCATGGTATATATTTACCATTGGCACCGAAAAAGCTGGTCATTCCTATTTTTTTACCAATTATTCCAGACATTGTTTTTTATTATTTATTTAACTAAACTTTAATTTCTACTTCAACACCACTAGGCAACTCTAACTTCATTAAAGCATCAACAGTTTTAGATGTAGAGCTGTAAATGTCTAATAAACGCTTGTATGAACAAAGTTGAAATTGCTCACGTGCCTTTTTGTTTACGTGTGGTGAACGCAATACAGTGAAAATCCTTTTGTGAGTTGGTAACGGAATTGGTCCGCTTACTACTGCACCTGTCATCTTCACAGTCTTTACGATTTTCTCCGCTGATTTGTCAACCAGGTTGAAATCGTATGATTTTAATTTTATTCTGATCTTCTGACTCATTTTTTCTGTTAGTGAATATGTTATACTTTTTCGGTTTTTCCTTTTGTTTTTGCAATTACTTCCTGAGCGATACCTGCAGGCGCTTCTGAATAGTGAGAAAACTCCATTGTTGATGTAGCGCGTCCTGAGGTTAATGTACGTAACTGTGTAACGTATCCGAACATTTCACCTAGCGGAACTTTTGCTTTAATAACCTGGCTGTTTCCTTTGCTATCCATTCCTTCAATCTGTCCACGACGTCTGTTCAAATCACCAACAACATCACCCATGTTTTGTTCAGGTGTCAATACCTCAACTTTCATGATTGGCTCAAGTAAGATTGGCCTGCATTTTGATAACGCCTCACGATATGCAGTACGTGCACAAATTTCAAATGACAAAGAATCAGAGTCAACTGAGTGGTATGAACCATCGATCAACTCGACCTTTAAATTTTGTAATGGATATCCTGCAAGAACACCGTTAACCATTGATGCCTTAAATCCTTTTTCAACAGATGGGATGAACTCACGCGGAATATTACCTCCTGTAATTTCATTTACAAATTGTAAATCACCGCCAGCATAGTCTGCATCAATTGGACCCATCTTCACATAAATATCAGCAAACTTACCACGACCACCGGTCTGCTTTTTATAAACCTCGCGGTGCTCAATAGTTTGAGTAACTGCTTCTTTGTATGCAACCTGAGGAGCTCCCTGGTTAACCTCAACCTTAAATTCACGACGTAAACGATCAACGATGATTTCAAGGTGCAATTCTCCCATTCCTGAGATGATTGTCTGACCTGAATCTTCATCCGTTTTTACACGGAAAGTAGGATCCTCTTCCGCAAGTTTTGATAATGCAACACCTAGTCTGTCCAAGTCTGCCTGAGTTTTAGGCTCAACAGCAATTCCGATAACAGGCTCAGGGAAATTCATCGCTTCTAAAACGATAGGAGAATTCTCAGCACATAGGGTATCTCCGGTCTTAATATCCTTGAAACCTACTGCTGCACCGATATCACCAGCCTCTATATATTCAATTGCATTTTGCTTATTTGCGTGCATCTGGAAAATCCTGGAAATACGCTCCTTGTTTCCACTACGTGTATTTAAAACATAAGATCCTGCATCCAAACGTCCTGAGTAAGCTCTGAAGAAACACAAACGTCCAACAAATGGATCGGTTGCTATCTTAAATGCCAATGCAGTAAATGGTTCTTTTGCATCAGGCTTACGAACCACTTCTTCATCTGTATCAGGATTTCTACCAATGATATTATCCTTATCAAGAGGGCTGGGTAACAATTCCATTACATAATCCAACATGGTTTGAACACCTTTGTTTTTGAAGGCACTTCCACAAACCATAGGAACAACCTTATTCGCAACACATGCTTTACGAAGAGCGGTTAAGATTTCGGCTTCTGTGATAGAATCTGGATTTTCGAAATATTTCTCCATGATCTTATCATCGAAATCTGCAACAGATTCCAATAAATTCTGTCTCCACTCAGCAACTTCATCTAACATGTCTGCAGGGATATCAACTACTTTAAAAGTCATACCCTTATCTTCTTCGTTCCAAACAATACCACGATTGTTGATCAAATCAACAACACCGGTAAAATTGTCTTCTGCACCAATTGGCAACTGAAGCGGAACTGCATTACCACCTAAAATATCTTTAACTTGTTTTACTACCGCTAAGAAATCTGCACCCTGACGGTCCATTTTATTAACGAAACCAATCCTAGTTACATTGTAACCATCTGCAAGGCGCCAGTTGGTTTCAGATTGTGGCTCAACTCCATCTACTGCTGAAAAGAGAAAAACCAATCCATCTAATACACGAAGAGAGCGGTTTACCTCAACGGTAAAATCAACGTGTCCTGGAGTATCAATGATATTAACCTTATATTTATTTCCTCTGTAATTCCAAAAACAAGTAGTTGCCGCAGATGTTATTGTAATTCCTCTCTCCTGCTCTTGCACCATCCAGTCCATTGTTGCAGCACCATCGTGAACCTCACCCAACTTATGATTTACACCTGTGTAATAAAGGATACGCTCAGTGCAAGTCGTTTTACCGGCATCAATGTGGGCGGCAATTCCGATGTTTCTTGTGTATTTTAAATCGTGACTCATTTTGTCTTCTTTGTATTAAAATCTGAAATGTGAAAATGCCTTATTCGCCTCTGCCATTTTATGTGTATCTTCTTTCTTCTTGAAAGCAGCACCTTCTTCTTTAGAAGCAGCGATGATTTCACCAGCTAACTTCTGAGCCATTGACTTTTCGTTACGCTTGCGGGCATAAGTAATCATCCATTTAACAGCCAATGCTACTTTACGCTCAGGACGAACCTCAGAAGGAATCTGGAAAGTTGCACCACCTACACGGCGGGAGCGAACTTCTACCTGAGGAGTAACATTACCAAGACCTTTCTTGAAAACTTCAAGACCATCTTCGTTGGTTCTTTTAGCAACGATTTCCAATGCATCATAAAAAGTTGCTGTTGCGATAGTTCTCTTACCATCGTACATAAGGCTATTTACAAACCTAGTTACCATGGTATCCTTAAACTTTGGATCAGGAATCAGAAATCTTTTTTTGGCTTTAGTTTTTCTCATTGTTCAGTGATATCTTCATTAATTATTTTTTGGCGGCTGGTTTAGCGGCTGCTCCCGGCTTCGGACGCTTTGCGCCATATTTTGAACGCTGTTGTTTTCTTCCATCAACACCTGCAGTATCCAATGCACCACGTACGATGTGGTAACGAACACCAGGTAAATCTTTTACCCTTCCTCCTCTTATTAAAACAATCGAGTGTTCTTGCAAATTGTGACCTTCACCAGGAATGTATGCAATAATTTCCTGACTGTTGGTTAATCTCACCTTAGCCACTTTACGCATTGCAGAGTTTGGTTTTTTTGGTGTAGTTGTGTAAACACGTGTACAAACTCCACGGCGCTGTGGACAAGAATCCAAAGCAGCAGATTTACTGCGATTAGGTGCTTTGTAACGGCCTTTTCTTACAAGTTGTTGAATGGTTGGCATCTTCTATTCTATTTCAATGATTTTCAATTAAATTAATCACCCCACTTTTTGGGGAGGGCAAAGGTACATTTTTTTTATCAAATAAAACAAATACCTGTTAATAATTTTTTTTATTCTGAAAAACAAGCAGTTCGAAGGAACTTATGATGCCATTATTAAATTCTAAAGAAATGTTTAGTGGAAACTTAAAAAAATTAATTCAACTAAATGAAATACAATTATTTACGTTTTAATTTTTTAAGAATTTAATAGACTTGCTGTAATTAGGTTTTTCTATTTTAAGAAAATAAATTCCTGGCCCTAAATCTTTTGTTAATATCTTAATACATTGATTATCTTCAATATAGGTAAAAAATACGGGCAAACCTGAAACAATTCTACCATGAGCGTCAAAAAGTTCACATTTAAAGTTTTTAATATCAACATCGGCAAACGTTAATTTAATTTCATCCTGAAAAGGATTAGGGTAGGCAGAAACTTCAAAATCCTCTTTAACGTTATTAAATCCCACATTAAATCCATCGTAATAAATATGATGACAGTAAATATCATAGAAACCTGAACGCTTGTCTTGCCAAACAAAAATACTTCCACCCTGTCCGTCAGGAATATTTTTTGGGTGTCCTTGTATTTCTATGGCGTCAGAAACAACCACACCGTTAGTTGCCCATTTAATGCCTCCGTTTCCGTCTATTTTTTGAGCATAAACGTCCCAATCATTTACCGTTGAATCCTGCCACGTAATAATAGCTCCTGCCGCTCCATCTGAACAAATATTTGGGTTAATTTGAGAATATGGAGAAGTTGCAATTAATTTCCCATTCTGTTGCCATGCAATAGTACCATTTGAATTAATCTTACTCGCATAAATGTCTTCATTGCCGCTCCTAGAATCCTTCCATGTTAAAATAACCCCGTTGATCTGAGCGTTACTAATTATGTCAACTGCACTCTGGTTAAAGCTTGAATTACAAACAGCCACCCCGTTATTCGTCCATAAAGTCGTTCCGTTGCTATCAAGTTTCTGACAGTAAATATCGTAATCCAATCCATTTCTTGCATCTTGCCAAGCTATGTAAACGCCTCGCGTAGCGCTATCGGGATCTATTTTAGGATTTATTTGCGCACCAGCTACAGAAGAAACGGATTTTGCAGTATTTCCCCAAAGTAAAGCTCCTGTTGAGCTGATTCTTTGAGCATAAATATCATAATCCAAACCGTTCCTGAAATCCTGCCAGGTTACAATTGCTCCACCCCTTTTGTCTCTTTGAAGTTTTGGATTAAGTTTATTGGAAACGGTTGTACTTAATTTTAATCCTCCAAATGGCCAGGCTATGTTTCCTGCAGAATTAATCCTTTGTGCTCTTACGTCCCATACGAAATTAAGTGTATCGTATTCTTCCCATACAATAATGGCACCACCAGCATCATCCGAGGTAATTTTTTCGTTGTGCTCACGGTTTGGTTTTATTGCAACAGGAACTCCATTACTTGTCCATAAAATATTTCCTGTTGAATCAATACGCTGAGCGTATACATCACGTTCACCGTTATTACGTCTGTCAGTCCACGAAATAATAACTCCACCTTGCGTATCTGTAGTAATATTTGGAGTACTTTGATCGGATAAATCTGTACAAACGGCAAGACCATTTAAATTCCAAAGTATGTTACCGGCCGAATTAATTCTTTGTACATAAATATCAGGATTTAAAGTTCCAGGCCTTGCATCTTTCCATGTGATAAAAGCTCCTCCGTAACCATCTTCCATAATTCTTGCATCGTTCTGCTTACCACTCATAACAGCAATTGGAGTATTCATGGAAGTGTTGGGATTCCACTGAGAAAAACAAAAGTTTGAAATAATTATTACAACAAAAAGATATTTTATTTTCATATTAAATTTTAATTTTTAATTACCCTAACAGTTTTAGAATAGTGGTTGCCATAAATCTTTAGGAAATAAATTCCTGTACTTAAATCACTAACATTCAACTCAAAGCTTTTATGCCCAGAGTGAAAATTTTGGTTTAGTTTAGTAATATCTTTAACTATTTTACCCGTTGCGTCCATCATTTGAACTGAGATTTCTTCTTCATTCAGCAACAAGAATGAAACATTTAATGTTTCATCTGCTGGATTGGGATATAAATTAAAATCAGAAATGTAATTTTCATAATTAGTTCCTACATTAAAACCATCATAAAAAATCTTATGAACGTAAATATCAGGGTTACCAGAGCGATTATCTTCCCATGCAAAAATACTCCCTCCATCTTCATCGGAAACATTTTTTGGACTTGTCTGATTTCCTACAGCATTTCCGACAATAACTCCGTTATTAGTCCACAGTGCCTGACCAGCATTTGAAATCCTTTGTGCCATAATATCGTACCCACCGCCTCTCATATCTTGCCAAACTATTACTGCACCACCTTTACCATCACCTGTTATATTGGGATTCAGTTGATCGTTAATTGAGTTGCAAACAATCATACCATTGTTAGTCCACTGCGCAGTACCGGTTGAATTTAATTTCTGGGCATAAATGTCATATTGCCCATTACGCATATCCTTCCATGTAATAATTGAACCTGCAACTCTAGGATTTGATAGAATGTCTACTGCACTTTGGTTACCAGGTGAAGTGCAGACTGCGGCACCGTTGGCTCCCCAAAGCAAATTACCGAGTGAATCCAATTTCTGGGCATAAATATCATAATCTATCCCATTTCTGATATCTGTCCATGAAATAATTGCTCCACCTGAAGCGCTATCCGGATCGATTTTAGGATTTGTTTGTCCTCCATTGGCGCTACAAACTTTTTTTGCAGTATTACCCCATAGCAAATTGCCGCTAGGCCCAACACGTTGAGCGTACACATCGTAATCAATTCCGTTTCGGAAATCTTGCCAGGTAACAATTGCTCCACCCTTACCATCTTTCTGCATTCTAGGATTAAGAAATTCACCGGTAGTTTGACTTAGCTTAACTCCACCTGGTTGCCATAAAGTATTTCCATTTCCATTTATTCTTTGCATCCAAACCTCCCACCTGTAATTGGTGGCATTCTGTTTTTCAAATACAATGTAAGCGCCGCCCATTTCATCAGTAACCAGCCTCTCATTGTGTTCTCTTTCATTAAGATTCGTAACAACAACACCGTTGAGAGTCCAGAGTGGATTACCATTTGGTCCTAATCTTTGCGCATATAAATCTCTTTCAATTTGAGATCTCCAATCCGACCAGGCAATTATAACACCACCATTCATATCACTAACAATTGCAGGTGTACTCTGATCTGCTGAATTGGTGCAAACAGGAACTCCGTTCAAGGCCCATTTAGGAATTCCTAAAGAATCTATGTGCTGTGCATAAATATCAGGCGCTCCGTTTCTGTAATCTTTCCATACAATAAAAACTCCTTTATGACCATCATCACACATACGTAAATCAATCTGCCAACTGTTGGCAACAACTACAGGTGTATTAACTGAGGTATTAGAAACCCATTGACAATAAGTGTAGGGTATGTTAAGAATAAATAAAAGAAATGGTATGATGTAATTTTTTATCATAATAATTAGAGTTAAAAAAGTGAGTTAAATGTAAAAAAATTAATAATTAATTAAACTTTTCTCAATGTTAAATTAATTTTCAACCGAATTTATGGTCTTATTAAGAGTAATGAAGAAAATTCCTCATC
>JBKCIQ010000034.1:0-1590 GCA_046302135.1 Bacteroidota bacterium
TCTTTAACACTAACTACTAGTCCCGTTTTTGAGCAAGCGACAACCCTAACAGGGACAGGAATCAATGGAACTCAAGTTCAGGTTTATATTGATAATTACCCGGTTGGTTCTCCTGTCACTGTATCAGGCGGCGTATGGACACTTTCCGGAATTCAGCCTTATGAAATATATCCAAATGGAGTTTTATCGTTAACGGCAATCTCTGCCGGTAGTTGTCCAAGTCAGGCTGTTACGGCGTCAACCGTTTTATGTGTTGTACCATCGGGAACATTAGCCGTCAATCCTGCAAATGTAGATTTTTGTACAAGCACGGGAACCGTTACAGTAACCGTTAACAATTCACAGGCCGGAGTAATTTATCAATTAACCTTGGCGAACGGTACCACCAATACAGGAAGTTCTGTACTAGGAACCGGAGGTACAATAACCTTAACCAGTGGGGCTCTGAGTGCAAATACCACGATAAAAGTAAAAGCACTCAAATTACCTCCAACTTGTATTACCGTTCAAACAGACAATGTACCTGTGAATTTTTATACCGCACCTACATTAACACTTGCAGTTGGAACTTCTACAGCAACAGTTTGCTCCGGCACATCTGCAAACGTAACCGTAGCAAACTCCCAAACTGGCTTTACTTATCAATTAAGAGATAATTCAAACAACAGCAATATTGGCTCACCCGTAACAGGAACAGGAGCATCAATTAATCTACCTACAGGTAACTTAACATCCACCACTACATTTAATGTTTTAGCATCAGGAGTATCACCATCAACCTGTAGTGGACAACTTACCAACACGGTGACCATTACAGTTACTGCGTTACCTACCACATCAGCAGCAGGCACAGATCAAACAGGTGTAGCGATGTGCGGAGTTACCACAGCAACTCTATCGGCTAATACTCCAACAGTAGGAACCGGAGCATGGAGCATAGTATCAGGAACGGGCGGAACAGTAACCACACCAAGTTCACCAACTTCAACCTTCACAGGAACAGCAGGAACAACATACACACTTAGATGGACCATATCGAATTCACCATGTACAGCATCAACGGATGATGTGATTGTAACCTTCCAGCAAAACCCAACGGTATCAGCAGCAGGCACAGATCAAACAGGTGCAGTGATGTGCGGTGTTACCACAGCAACTCTATCGGCCAACACTCCAAGCGTTGGAACTGGTGCGTGGAGCATAGTATCAGGAACGGGAGGAACAGTAACCACACCAAGTTCACCAACTTCAACCTTTACAGGAACAGCAGGAACAACATACACACTTAGATGGACCATATCGAATTCTCCGTGTACAGCATCAACGGATGATGTGATCATTACTTTCCAACAGAACCCAACTACAGCAGCAGCAGGCACAGATCAAACAGGTGCAGCGATGTGCGGTGTTACAACAGCAACTCTATCGGCCAACACTCCAAGCGTTGGAACCGGAGCGTGGAGCATAGTATCAGGAACGGGAGGAACAGTAACCACACCAAGTTCACCAACTTCAACATTCACAGGAACAGCAGGAACATCTTATACACTTAGATGGACCATATCGAATTCACCATGTACAGCATCAACG
>JBKCIQ010000035.1:0-39763 GCA_046302135.1 Bacteroidota bacterium
AATTAAAGCAGCAAAAATCCCAACAAAAACAGTTGTTTGATTAATCGATAATCTTTTAATCATTACTATTTTTTTTAAATAGTTTCATAATTGAATTATCCAATGATGAATTTTTTGATGAATTTAAATTAATATTGAAAATAACATAAGAGAAAATTGCGCAAATTACTCCAATAATCATTCCTGCATAAGCGTCCTAAAAAAAATGCTGAGACAAATAAATTCTTGAAAACCCAACCAAGACTGCCATTATAAAAAAGAAAATTTTTAAAAAATTATTTTTACAAAAAAGCGCCAATACAAAAAAAAGACTGAACGCTGCAGCTGTATGCCCTGAAGGAAAACTATGCAATCCTAATGTGTCAACACCTTCTATTAAAACAAGTTTATAGCTTTTTACATTATGTTCAAAATAAGTTTTGGGTCTAAGCGCATCAGGAAAGATAAAATATTTAATAAACTGAACAATGAGTGATGACAGTCCGTATGACAATAAGCCCGATAAAAAAAGTCTGAAACTAAAAAAAAGAATTACAATTAAACAAGCAACCACAAAATATCCATCTCCAAGAAATGTCAGACTTTTAAAAAATAAATTCAATTTTTGATTTACCAAAACATTGAAAAAAATGTGCAATTTTTCGCGTTCCGTAAGCGTAATTACCAAAGCTCCTAATAGAATTATCGGTATGAGAACCGAAAAGAGAAATTTATTTTCTTTTAAGAATGAATTATTTCCCATTAACAAAACAAAGATACTTAATCTAATTATTCACATTTTAAGGCATTATCCTAAAAATGAAGAAAGCTGTCGGTTAAGACAGCTTTTAATTTCCAGTAGCGAGGGAGAGGGTCGAACTCTCCACCTCAGGGTTATGAATCCTGCGCTCTAACCAACTGAGCTACCTCGCCTTGATCCCGAAATGCGCCAACTTAGGCATACCTTTTTTCGGGGTTGCAAATATAAATACATATTTTAATAATTTCTTAAATGAAAAGAAATTAAGTTAATAATACGGTAAGAAAGTTAAATAACTGATTTACAGCGATTTTTAAAATAATAACATGAAGAATCACGATTATTTTTGTGAGAGCATTTAAATTTTATTACATTTCCACCTAACATTTCCATATAATCATGAGTAAAAAGAATAATAACAAGACGCTTAAGAACAGTAAAAAACCCTTAAAGAAGGCAAAAGTTACTACAAAAAAGGGTGAAAATAAAAAAAACTCTAAAGCAGCAACAAAAAATGGAAATGCAAAGAAAACAACCTTAGTTAAAAGCAAACTGAAGAAACCTACAACTAAAAAGGTTACTTCAAAAAAAAATAATTCAACAAAGACCAAAACAACTAAAGAAATCTCTAAAAAGTCAACAAAAAAAATTGTTCAGGTAAAGAAAATTAAAAATGATTCTCAAAAGGAAAAAAACACAAAACAAAAAAACATACCCTCAGTAAATAAAAAGATAGAAAATTTTAAGGCCAAACCTGTTGCTAAAACTAAAGCTGAAGTTAAAACCAAGGAAACTCAAAAGATTAAAAATATCCCCCTAGAAACTAAGAAATCAACCAAAGAAAATAAGAAAAAGTTAGTTATCGAGGAACAGAATGAGGTAAACACCCCCCCGGGAAAATTTGAATTGGAATATGTAGTGCACTCCTCAGCAGAATTATTATTTAATTTTTTGACAGAACCTAGTGGTCTTTCTGAATGGTTTTGTGATGATGTTAATATAAGACATGGCATCTATACTTTCTTTTGGGACGGCTCACAGCAACAAGCAAAAGAACTAAAGTTTATTCAAGAAAAATTAATTAGATTCCAGTGGATGGAAAAAACTGATGGATCATATTTTGAATTTCGCTTGGAAAAGGATGATTTAACAGGTGATATTTCATTAATCATCACAGATTTCGCGGAAAATGAAGATGAAAGAAACTCATCTAAATTACTTTGGGATTCTCAGATTGACAAATTACTCCACGTACTTGGTGCTTACTTCTAGAAAAACTTTTAAGGTTTTAATTTTTATTCATTACGCTAGCATTTAATAACAGTTCTTCAGCATTCTTAATTGCCGCATTTGATGGTTTTTCACTACTAAGCATTTTTGCTATCTCAATAATTCTCTCTTCCTGACTCAATTGTTTAACCGAAGAAAGGGTCTTTAATTTATAATCTCTTTTAAAAACCAAAAGATGATGATTACCTCTGCTTGCTATTTGTGGTAAGTGAGTAATAGAAATTACCTGCATATTATTGCTCATTTGTTGTAGGATGTCACCTATCCTTGCACCAACCTCGCCTGAAACACCGGTATCAATTTCATCAAATAAAATTGTCGGCAAATCTGTGCTTTTGGCAATTATAGCCTTAAGAGAAAGCATTACCCTTGATAATTCACCGCCTGAAGCGACTTTATGCAAGTCTTTGAAGTCACCTCCCTTATTGGCAGAAAACAGAAATTTAATTTCATCTATTCCAGATGCAGTAAGATCATTTAAATTATTTAACTCTACTTTGAATCGTGCATTTTGCATATTAAGATTGGCCAACAAACTTTCAACTTTTTGCTCAAGTTCAGGTATTTGCTTTTTTCTTTTTTGAGAAATTTTATTCGCAATTTGAAAGGCCTTTACCTTTTGATTGATAATTTGATTTTCAATATTTTTTATTTTAATCTCAAGATTTTCTGTAGAATCAATTTTCTCACTTATTTCATTTTTTAAATTCAATAATTCTTTGATATCTGAAACCCCGTGCTTTTTAAACAACCTCTGTAACGAATTTATTTTATCGTTGATTTTATCCAATTCAATAGGATTTATTTCTATTTTCTCACCAGACAAACTTAAATCGCTTTCAAGTTCGCGTAACTCAATAAAAATTGAACTCAATCTTTTTTCAAACTCTGAATATTCATTTCCATATTTACTTATCTGAATCAACAGTTGTTTTAATTGTGCAACAGTATTTAAAAGATTTTTATCTCCTCCTCCTATTGCGTTTGCCACAGAAGATAAATTACCCTTTATCAACTCAGCGTTTTCTAGCGATAAAGATTGTTCTTCTAAATTTTTCAAATCCGCTCCGTCAAGATTGGCCTCAACGAGCTCATTCAATTGAAACCTGTAGTAATCTTGGTCTCGTTTAGCTAGCATTAAGTCAGAATTTAATTTGGCAAGATTCTTCTCATTGGTTTTTATATTCTGATATACTTCACGGTAAGCGCTAAGATTACTGTATGTGTCCGAAATGGAGTCAATAACTTTAAATCTAAAATCTTTTTCTGCAAGCATTAAGGTTTCATGCTGAGAATGTATATCAATAAGTTGATCTGATAGAGATTTTAAAACCATCAGATTTACCGGAGTATCATTGATGAAGGCTCTTGACTTTCCATCAGAACCAAGCTCTCTTCTGATTGTCGTCTCATCAGAATAATCCAAATCATTAGAAATGAAGAACTCTTTTAAATTGTATTTTTTGATGTGGAAAATCGCTTCAACAATACACTTTTTCTCCTTGTTCATGAGTACGGATACATCAGCACGTTTACCCATCACTAAACCCAAAGCACCAATTAATATAGATTTACCGGCTCCTGTTTCGCCCGTTATAACGGTTATATCAGATGGAAAAGCTATATTCAACTCATCAATCAGCGCATAATTCCTTACAGACAACTCTCTCAACATAACTACAAAATTCAAAAATAATATATTCAAAAAGATAAATAAGGTTTTATTTTTTAAAACAAAATTTGGTAACAGTGTTAGTTCTAATTTGAAAAGTGAATTGTGAAAGAATTTAAAATTTAATATAAGTTTTTGTCCTGTATATTTAAACAACTAACTTTAAGCCCTTAACTGAAAACATGGACAGTACAATAATTTTTTATTTGATAGTTCTTGCCTCATTCGGGGGACTCTTTAAGGTATTTGAAAAAATGGGAGAGAAAGGTTGGAAAGCATTAATTCCCATTTATAATTTTTATGTTTGGATTTGCCTTCTTAAAAAACCAAAGTGGTGGGTTATATTTTTCATTATACCAGGGGTAAATGCGCTAATGTATGCTATTCTAATGTTTCAGACTGCCTATGGTTTCAAGAAACGTAGTTTTACCGATCTGACACTTGCATCATTGCTTAGCTTTTTTTATGTGTATTATCTTGGTTTCTCAGGTAAAGACGTGAAATGGGAAGGCCCTGATGAATTCAACAATCTAAAAGGTGGCGTTATTAAAAATTGGCTCGACCCGATTTTCTTTGCAATCGTGGCGGCTTCTATTATCAGAACATTTTTCCTTGAGGCCTTCACAATTCCAACCTCATCACTCGAAAAATCATTGCTTGTTGGAGATTTCCTTTTTGTAAATAAATTAAGCTATGGCTCAAGAGTCCCAATGACCCCGCTTTCCTTTCCATTGGCCCATCACACGATTCCAGTACTTAATACAAAGGCATATATGGAATTCTGGAAATTACCCTATACAAGAATGCCCGGCTATAAAAAAATTAAAAATAATGACATTGTTGTTTTCAACTATCCGGATGGTGATACTGTTGCACTCAACAAACAAGATCAGAGTTACTACAATCTATGCAGGATTATCGGAATGAGCGCATTAAATCAAATGCAACCAGATGCAAATTCCATTCAAACAGGAAGAGAAATTATAAGTAATAATCCTGATGAATTCGGAAAGGTGGTTGGACGTCCTGTTGATAAAAGAGAACATTATGTAAAAAGATGTGTTGCCATAGCAGGTGACGTGTTGGAAATAAAAGATGGACAACTATATATCAATAACAAAGTAGCAGAGAACCCAGAACATCTTCAACATTTTTATAATGTAATTTGCAGTAACGATTTTATAACAGATGCTTGGTTAGATGAAAACAATGTTAACGCAGACGAAACCTATGCCTTCACTCCGAGAATGCTTGGACCGGACAGTAATGTAGTTGGTGATTTTATATCTATGTCGAATCCAAATTACGGTGAAGGAAATGTAGCTTTAAAGAACCTCAAAAAATACAGTAAAGACCTTTTGGAAAAAAAAGTTTCACTTTACAGGATTAATTTTGAAGACAGCAGAGTAAAAGAACTCCTTTTGAATAAAAGTATTTTCTCTGTAACAATGGATTTATCGGGAAAGTCAGAATTTGATTACAATATTTTTCCACATGACAACAGATTCAAATGGAATAACGACAACTTTGGACCACTCACAATACCAAAAGTAGGACAAACAGTAAAAATAGACACATCTAACATTTCTATTTACGACAGAATAATTGATGTGTATGAAAACAACGAACTTAAAGTTGAAAACGGAAAAGTATTCATTAATGGTAAGCCGGCCAATGAATACACATTCAAACAAAATTATTATTGGATGATGGGTGACAACAGACACAACTCAGCCGATAGTCGCAGTTGGGGATTTGTTCCTTTTGATCACGTTGTTGGCACTCCAGTTTTCGTTTGGTTCAGTTTGAAGTATGACGACAAACAACCAATTTCAGGTAAATGGAGTTTTAAAACCATTTTCTCCAATGAGAAAGAAGGTAAATTAAGATGGAGCAGATTTTTCTGCTTCGTGAGCGATAAAGGCTTATCTAAATCCTATTTCATTTACTTCTTTGTTGTGGGAGCAGCCTGGTATGGTTTTTCAAAATACAGAAAGTACAAGAAAAAGAAAGAAGAACAAGCCAATAAAGCTGCTTGATTCATTTTCTATTCTATCAATATTTTCTTTCTGATTATAATTTCACCCTTTCTGAAATAAATCGTATAAACCCCTCTTTCTCGTTGACTTAAATCTATTCTGATTTCATTCTGAGGTTGTATTAGAATTCTTTGAATCAGAATACCCTGAGAATTATAAATCTCGGTCTCTACTTCATCATTTTCATCACTAATATAAATGCTGAAAAATCCATTGCTCGGATTAGGATATATTTTAAACTTGCTGTCGTCGTTCATCTCGGTTGTTGGAGTATCTATCAGAAATTGATTTGTGAGGAGAGAGTTGTGTGAAAACCAATCAACTTCTTCAATTTGAGATGGTGAAGTAGTAATTTTCGTAACGAAAACATCCGTTCTAGTCCATGAAGATAAAAAGTTAGTACCAAAACTTGCACCACTCAACATACTACCGGTTGCATAAACATTTCCATTTGATTCAGCACAAATGGCATTACCCGATTCATAACCTAAATCCTCATACGCATCTGAACCACCCCCTGCAGCATTCAACCATAAAAAATTTCCATTATTATCTAATCCGGCCATAAAAATATCTGAATTATCAACGGCCGTTTTATTATATGCACCAAAGTATGCAGTTTTTGCAAACTGTCCCGTTATAAAAATTTTGTTTCCAACAGACCCGATTCCTCGAGCACGATCGACTCCACTACCTCCTGCTTTTTTAATCCAAATGATGTTTCCGTTACTATCGTAACAGGCTACGAAAACATCAGCGCTCCCATTGGTCCAAATACTTTGCGAACCAAACGCTGCAGTAGCATTAAACTCTCCACAAATATAAATTCTGTTGGAGGCATCTACAGTTAATCCCCAGCCTACATCATCATAGTTTCCTCCACCACTTTTAACCCAAGCCAAATCTCCATTTGGAGAATATCTTGCAACGAATGCATTAAAAAATCCGTTGGGTGCATACAAGATTTGGCTTCCAAAACTGCAGGCATTTTTATACAGCCCGGTAATGTAAACATTTCCATTCGCATCACATTGAATAGCTTTTGCCTCATCCCTACCTGAACTGCCGGCTTTTTTCACCCACAAAAAATTTCCGTTGGCGTCGTATTTTGCTATAAAAATATCATTGTCACCAGAACTGTAAATTGTTGTAACACCACCAAATTTTGCAGAACCTCTGAAAAGACCACATATATAAACATTACCGGCTGCATCATTACAAATTCCTAAAGCCTTTTCATAATCATATCCACCGGCTCGCTTTGCCCAAACTAAATTTCCACTCAAGGTATATTTAGCTAGAAAAATATCATTGGAAGACTGACAAGTTAATGTGATTGGAGATCCTTGAAATTTAATGTTTGCATTTGTCCCTTCGATCTCACCTGCAATATATACGAAATTGGTTTTGTCAGTAGAAACACATGTAGCATAATCACCGGTATAACCTCCGGCCGTTCTTATCCAGTTTAAATTACCGGTAGGGTTGTATTGAGCCAAAAAAATATCATGATTTCCCTGACAAGGTAAAATGGTGCCACTAAAATTGGCATTCATTTCGTATTTACCTGACACATATACATTGCCATAATTATCTGTAGTGATTCCATATCCGTAATCATATGCCCATAAACCACCTCTTTTGGCCCAAGTGAATTGCTGTGACTTAAGCTGTGCAAATAAAAATATTATTGTAATTATAATTAAAGCTCTCATTTTTATTTTTAATATACATTGGTAAAATATCAAATAAACTGATTTTCGTTAAGTAGGAAAAAAATACTCTAAATGAGGATAAATTTACGCTATTCAGATTGACAATTTGTCACAGAAACCTGATTGGCATAAGTGTTGGGTAAGTTTGAGCACTATGGGAAAAACAATGGAAAAAGGAAAAATCAATGTTCAAACAGAGAACATTTTTCCAATCATCAAGAAATTTTTATACAGCGATCACGAAATATTTTTAAGAGAATTGGTCGCAAACGCAGTTGATGCTACTCAAAAATTGAAAACCCTTGCTTCGTTAGGTGAGTTTAAGGGTGAAATGGGAAGTACACTGATAGAAGTATCGGTTGACAAAGACAAAAAAACCGTAACCATTAAAGACCGTGGAATCGGTATGACAGATGAAGAAGTGGTGAAGTACATTGCACAGATTGCATTTTCGGGAGCGGAAGAATTTGTTTCGAAATATAAAGAAAAAGCTGAAGGGCAAATCATCGGTCATTTTGGCCTAGGGTTCTTTTCAGCTTTCATGGTGGCAAAGAAGGTAGAAATATTCACACTCTCTTTTAAAGAAGGTGCAAAAGGTGTGCGTTGGGAGTGTGATGGCAATCCTGAGTATGTAATGGAAGAATTCGATAAATCTGATCGTGGTACTGAAATAGTTCTACACATTGCAGAAGACTCTGAGGAATTTCTGGAAAAATCTAGAATTGATGGTTTATTGAAAAAATATTGCCGTTTTTTACCCGTTGAAATTAAATCAGGAACCTATAAAGCTTACCCTAAAGAGTATTTAGAGAAAAGTGAAGAAGAACAGGAAAAAGATGAAAAAGACGGAAAGAAACCTGAAATGGTGGACACCGATTATATCGTTAATAACCCTAGCCCTGCCTGGACCAAAAAGCCTAGCGATTTAAAGGAAGAAGACTATGAGAAATTTTACAGAGAACTTTATCCTGAAAGTTTTGACAAACCACTTTTTCACATTCACATAAACGTAGATTACCCATTTAACCTGACAGGAATTTTATTCTTCCCAAAGATTGGAAACTCCTTTGAACTTAATAAAGAAAAAATTCAATTGTATTGCAGACAGGTTTTTGTGACTGAGGCTGTAGAAAACATAGTTCCTGATTTTTTAATGCTTCTGCGCGGCGTTATTGATTCACCGGATATTCCGCTTAACGTTAGTAGAAGTTATCTTCAGGCAGACGGAAACGTAAAAAAGATCTCTGCACACGTTACCAAAAAGGTAGCAGACAAACTGGAAGAGTTGTTTAAAAAAGATCGTGAAGAATTTGAGAAGAAATGGGACGACATCAAACTTTTTGTTCACTTTGGGATGGTAAGTGACGAGAAATTTATGGAACGTGCACAAAAATTTGCTTTATTGAAAAATACAGAAGGAAAATACTTTACGCTTGAGGAATACAAAGAAAAAGTAAAACCTATTCAGACCAATAACTCAAATAAGATTGTTCACATTTATACCACAAATAAAGATGAGCAACACGCTTACATCAATGCGGCACAGGAAAGAAGTTATGACGTTTTGGTTTTTGACTCACCAATCGACTCGCATTTCATTAATGCGCTAGAGAGAAAAATGGACGATGTTTATTTTGTTAGGGTGGATGGAGAAACCGTTGAGAATTTGGTAAAGAAAGAAGAAAATAAGGTTTCAAAATTAACAGAGGAAGAAAAAAATGCATTCAGGCCTGTAGTTGAAGAATGTATTTCAAAAGAAAAATACATGGTTCAATTTGAAGATTTGGGAGAAAATGATCCTCCTATGATAATCATAAAGCCTGAGTTTATGAGAAGGATGAAAGATATGCAAGCATTCGCACCAGGAAGTTCTCAGTTTGGTTTCATGCCTGAATTTTATAATCTGGTGGTTAACGTAAATAATCCGTTGGTTGGTAAAATTCTGTCTGAAAAGGATGAGGAAAAGAAAAAGCGACTAACCAAACAGGCTGCAGATCTTGCCTTGTTGGCACAAGGATTACTAAAGGGTGAAGACCTTACGAATTTCGTAAAGCGTTCAGTGGAATTAATAAACTAAATAATTATATGAGTAAAGGTGGCATTATCGCAATTGTTATCGGTGTTATAATTGCAATATTCGGAATTTACGGTTGTAACAAAAGAAATACATTTGTAAAATTGAACAACGATGTAAAACTTAAAACCGGTGATATGAGTGTTCAATATCAAAGAAGGATGGATCTAGTGGATCAAATGGTTAAAACCGTAAAAGGTCAAACCAAATTTGAACAAAAGACTTTAACTGAAATTGTAAACGCCAGAGCAAATGCAACCCGAATGAATATTAATGTTGAAAAGCTCAACGCTGAAGACCTCAAAAAATTCCAAGCGGCACAAGGTGAATTGTCACAAGCACTTGGACGATTTCTTAGTATTTCAGAAAGCTACCCAGAACTAAAGTCTAACAATGCATTCTCAGATTTGAGAACCACCCTTGAGGGAACAGAAAACAGAATACAATACGCAAGGAATGAATTTAACGCGTCATGTACAAAATTCAATAATGAAATTCACTTGATTCCTGGTTCTATTTTCGCATGGGGCTACAATGACTATCCATTGTTTGAGGCTGAACGTGGAGCTGAAAAAAGGCCTGAAATAAACTTCGAATAATTATCAAATCAGAATATTTGTCAAAATTTACAGCAGACGAACAGGGAGCCATCATCTTTGCCATAATGGAGGCAGAAAAAAACACCTCCGGTGAAATTAGAGTTCACATAGAAAGCAAATGTTCCGGTGACCCAATCAATCATGCAATCAAAGTTTTTAATCAACTCAAGATGCATGAAACCAAAAATAGAAACGGTATACTGTTTTATGTTGCACTCGATTCGCATTCATTTGCTTTAATTGGTGACCAAGGAATTCATGTAAATGTAGGTCAGGATTTCTGGGACAGCACAACTAATATTGTAATTGGAAAATTTAAATCCGGAAAATTAGTAGAAGGACTTATAGAAGGAATAAATCACTGCGGTGAGCAACTAAAAAAATATTTCCCGCATCAAGGTAAGGAAGACAAAAATGAATTGAGTAATGAGATATCTTTCGATTAATAAATATTTAATTAAAAATTCAGTATTTCCTAAGGCAGTTGGGTTAATTTTTATTTTATTTTTTTATAGCTCATTCATTTTTTCTCAAGACTACCCAAAAATTCCTGATGCTCCTTCCAAAGAAAAATTAGTTAACATTATTGGAACTAAACCTGAGGTTGAAAATTTTTTAACTGCAAAAGAGGTTACTAATCTAGAGTTTCAACTAGATACGTTTAGCAGAAGTACCAGTAATCAGATTTGCGTTGTAATTGTTGATACTTTAAACGGATTGGACGCAGCTCAATACGCCACACAACTCGGATTGAAATGGGGCATTGGTTTAAAAGAAAAAAACAATGGTGTAGTTTTGTTATTATGTCCACCAACAAGAGAAGTATTTATAGCTCCTGGCAATCGCATGCAAGGAGTTCTTCCTGATTTAAGAGCAAAGCAGATAATTGAAAAAATAATAATTCCTCGCTTAAAAAAAGGAGAAAACTATAAAGCTATTTCTGAAGCATGTGGTGTAATGATGCAGTTGGCTAGAGGCGAAGTGAATGAAGTAGATAAAAGACTGAGCAAATCACCAAAGAGTTACGGAAAAATTATTTTGATTATAGTGCTTGTTGTTTTACTTTTTACTGTTTTTGGCAAATTTGGCGGAGGCACTACAATTGGAAGAGGCGGAAGTTACAGACATGGTGGATTTGGGGGTTTTGGAGGTTTTAGTGGAGGAAGAAGTGGTGGATTTGGTGGATTCGGAGGTTTTGGCGGCGGCGGCGGCTTTAATGGTGGCGGTGCCGGAGGAAGGTGGTAAAATATAACTTTTATTTTTGTAAAGAATTAAGCAAAAAGTAAAGAAAAAAACCAAACTGAAATTAGAATTAATATTCTAACCCTTTTTGATACTAATTTAAATTCATTTACGGTATAAAAAAAACCATCACCAAATTCTTACATTTAATGATGGCCTACCTTAAAAAATATTCAATTAATTCGCCTCAGGCTTTGGCAACAAAACTTTTCTGGATAACCTGTATTTTCCAGTCTTCTGATCTGTTCCTAAATATTTCACCTGAATCATATCCCCCTCTTTCAAAACTCCCTGTAATGAGTCTAGACGTTTCCAATCTACTTCAGAGATGTGTAACAAGCCATCTTTACCCGGTAAAAACTCTACGAACGCACCATAAGGCATAATCGTTTTCACTTTTGCATCATAAACTTCTCCCTCTTCAGGAACTGCAACAATTCCCTTAACTCTTCTTAAAGCAGCTTGCGCATCATTATCGTTATCGCCGAAAATTTCTACCTGTCCAACGTTACCAACTTCTGTAATGGTAATAGTAGTATTGGTTGTTTTTTGAATTTCCTGAATGATCTTTCCGCCAGGCCCTATTACTGCACCAATACAATCTTGAGGAATATTAATGGTAAGCAACCTTGGTGCATGTGCCTTGTAATCATTTCTAGGCTCGCTTATGGTCTTCATCATTTCATTCATGATGTGCAACCTTCCTTCTTTTGCCTGTTCAAGCGCCTGTGCCATTACTTCGTGTGGAAGTCCGTTTACCTTCAAATCCATCTGTACCGCAGTGATACCATCTTTCGTTCCGCAAACTTTGAAATCCATATCTCCAAGATGATCTTCATCTCCTAGTATATCACTCAAAACCGCATAATTTCCTTTATCATCTGTTATCAATCCCATCGCAATTCCTGCAACCGGTTTATTGATTTGAACACCTGCATCCATCAAGGCCAACGTACCTGCACAAACTGTAGCCATTGAAGATGAACCATTACTTTCTAAAATATCAGAAACAATACGAATTGTATAAGGACAAGTTGAGGGAATCATTCTCTTCAACGCGCGCAGTGCTAGATTTCCGTGACCAACTTCTCTCCTACCCGGGCCTCTGCTTGGCTTTACCTCACCGGTTGAAAATGCAGGGAAATTATAATGTAACAAAAATTTATTTTCACCCTGAATAAAAGCACCATCAATCAACTGCTGATCTAATTTGGTTCCGAAGGTAACTGAAGTTAATGATTGAGTTTCTCCACGAGTGAAAACTGCACTACCGTGAGCTGAAGGTAGATAATTTACTTCGCTCCAAATAGGACGAATCTGTGTAGTCTTTCTTCCATCTAATCTTATTTTTTCATCCAATGCAACTCTTCGAATAGCATTGTATTCAACTTCGTGATAATATTTATTTATTAAACCTCCCTTTTCATCTAACTCTTCCTCTGTAAATTGCTTTTTGAATTCTTCTAGTATTGCTTTAAACGCAGCCTTACGCTCATTTTTATTTGCGTTACCTGATTTAGCTACATCATAAACTTTCTGATAAGTTGCAGCATTTACTTTTTCTTTTAATTCTTTGTCGTGAACTTCATGACAGTATTCACGCTTTGCTTTAAGACCGGCTTTTTCAGCAAATTCCTTTATTCCTTTTATTTGCAATTTTATTGCTTCGTGTGCAAATTTTATTGCTTCCAGCATTTCTGCTTCGCTCACTTCACTCATCTCACCTTCAACCATAACAATGTCACGCTCAGATGCAGCTACAATCATATCTATAGTGGAGGTCTCCAGTTCAATAATATCCGGATTCAATACCAACTTACCATTGATTTTACCTACACGTACCTCGGATATAGGTCCGTTAAACGGAATATCTGAAACTGCGACTGCAGCGGATGCCGCTAAACCAACCAAAGCATCAGGCATGGTCTTCTTATCAGAAGAAATAAGACTAACTAGTAATTGAATATCTGCGTGATAATCTTCAGGGAAAAGTGGTCTCATTGCACGATCTACGATTCTGCTGATAAGCACTTCATAATCTGAAAGTTTTGACTCACGCTTTAAAAACCCACCAGGAAATCTTCCGGTGGACGCATATTTTTCCTGATAATCTACGGTTAGCGGAAGAAAATCTACTCCGTCTTTTGCTTCTTTAGCCGATACTATCGTTGCAAGCAACATAGTATCTCCCATTTTTAAAACCACTGAGCCATCGGCCTGTTTTGCCAATTTACCTGTCTCAAGTGTTACCATTCTTCCATCTCCGATATCGAATGTGTGTGTTGTTCCTATTTGTGTCATAACTTATAAAATTTTATCGTGTATGATTCAAACACGAAATCCGGTTTTAGTTTCCGGTGATTAATAATTAATTAAATTTTTGTTTGATTTGCGAGTTAAACTAAAAAGGCATCTTTATTTGAAGATGCCTTTCAGTTGATGCAAATTATTTTCTTATCTCTAGACTCTTGATGATGGCACGATACCTAGAGATATCATTTTTCTTAAGATAATCTAGTAACGCACGGCGTTTACCTACCAAGTTTAATAGTGCACGCTGAGTATTGAAATCTTTCTTGCGAACCTGCAAGTGAGCTGTTAAATGCTCGATGCGGTGAGTGAAAAGTGCAATTTGTGATTCAGCAGAACCAGTGTTTTTTTCACTTCCTCCGTTTTTCTTGAAAATCTTCTTTTTAACGTCTGATGTAAGATACATTGTTTTTGTTTTTGCAGCCGGGTTTCCGCTTCAGCTTCCCGACCAGGTTATTATCATTTTTTGGACTGCAAATATACAAAATTTATATAAACAAAATCAAATAATCAGTTTTTAAACATCCTCAAAAGGTTGCCAAGCTTTTCCTTTAATTCTGTTCTGGGTATTATCTTATCTAAAAACCCGTGTTCCAACACAAATTCTGCAGTCTGGAAACCTTTAGGAAGGTCTTTTCCTATGGTTTCTTTTACTACCCGAGGGCCCGCAAATCCAATCAAAGCACCCGGTTCAGCGATGTTCAAATCACCCAACATGGCATAAGAGGCAGTTACTCCACCTGTTGTTGGATCGGTTAAAAGTGAAATATATGGAATACCTGCCTTAGAAAGAAGCAATAACTTAGCTGAAGTCTTGGCCATTTGCATCAATGAAAACGCAGCTTCCATCATCCTAGCTCCTCCTGATTTTGAAATAATGAGCAATGGCGTACCGGTTTTTAAGCAAAAATCAATGGATCTTGAAATTTTCTCCCCCACAACTGAACCCATAGAACCTCCTATGAATTCAAAATCCATACAACAAATTACCAGATCATACCCGTTGACCTTTCCATATGCGCTCCTCAAAGCATCATTAAGATTGGTTTTCTTGATACTATCTCTTAATCTGTCTTTATACTTCTTGGTATCTGAAAACTCTAATGGATCTCCACTTATCAAGTTTTCATGTAATTCGGTGAAGGAATTGTTATCGAATAAAACTTTAAAATATTCTTCGCTGCCTATTCTTTCGTGATACTGACATTCTGCACAAACGTACGAGTTTGCAGCGTGATCCTCAGCTGTCTTTATTTTTTTACATGAAGGACATTTATACCACAAACCTTCCGGTGTTTCCTTTTTCTCTCTCGTTGAGGTTGTAATTCCCTCCTTCAATCTTTTAAACCAACCCATAGTTTTTTGTTTGAATTAAAAAAATCAAGCAATGGTAACGGACTTATCAAGATATACATCCTGAATCGCATTCAATAAAGCAATTCCTTCTTTTACCGGCTTCTGAAATGCTTTCCTTCCGGAGATCAATCCTTGACCACCCGCACGCTTATTAATAACTGCCGTTGCAACTGCCTCCGCTAAATCAGAGGCTCCTTTTGATTCTCCTCCTGAGTTAATCAATCCCGCTCTGCCCATATAACAATTTGCAACCTGATAGCGACACAAATCAATCGGATGTTCAGAAGTTAATTCGCTATAAACTTTAGGATGAGTTTTGCCGAAATTAATTGCATTGTATCCTCCGTTTTTGTCTGATAATTTTTGTTTGATGATATCGGCCTGAATGGTAACTCCTAAATGATTTGCCTGTGAAGAAAGATCTGCCGCTGTGTGATAATCAACACCGTCTTTTTTGAAAGCTGAATTTCTTGTATAGCACCATAGAATTGTTGCCATTCCCAACTGATGAGCACGCTCGAAAGCTTTTGCAACCTCGATGATTTGTCTTGAACTCTCGGGACTACCAAAGTAAATGGTTGCACCTATCGCTACAGCTCCCATGTTCCATGCTTCTTCGACAGAGCCAAACATAATTTGATCAAATTTATTTGGATAAGTCAGGAACTCATTGTGATTGATCTTCACCACAAATGGTATTTTATGAGCATATTTTCTTGCTACAGAGGCAAGAACACCATAAGTTGATGCAACTGCATTACATCCCCCATCAATTGCTAATTTCACAATGTTTTCCGGGTCAAAGTAAGCAGGGTTTGGCGCAAAAGAAGCACCTGCACTGTGTTCTATTCCCTGATCCACCGGAAGAATCGACATGTATCCTGTGCCTGACAAGCGCCCTGTGTTGTATAGCTGATGAAGACTTCTTAAAACCTGTGGCGTACGATTAGAAGGATTGAATGCTCTATCCATAAAATCGGGACCGGGTAAATGTAAATAATCTTTAGAAATGGTTTTGCAAGTATGATTTAATAAATGATCTGCTTGAGTACCTAGTAACTCAGCGATTTTATTCGAACTTAATGTAGTTGAAGCCATAATAAAATTTTGAGCCGCAAATTTAATAATTTGGGGATAATAAAATCGAAATGTTAAAATTCAAGTTTATGGAGCTTATTCCATGGTTTTTAGTTCAGCAACCAATTCGGTAAGAGCCTTTTTGGCATCCCCGAAAAACATAGAACATTTTGGATCGTAAAACAAAAGGTTGTCTATTCCTGCATAACCCGCACTCATAGATCTTTTGTTAACAATGATGTTTTTTGCTTTGTCAACCTCTAGAATCGGCATTCCGTATATTGGTGATGAAGGATCTGTTTTAGCCGCAGGATTCACCACATCGTTCGCACCAACTACCAATACAACATCTGTCTGCTCAAATTCAGGATTGATGTCTTCCATCTCTACCAACTTATCATAAGAAACATTAGACTCAGCAAGTAAAACGTTCATGTGTCCAGGCATACGACCAGCAACAGGATGTATTGCATATTTTACTTCTACACCGCGCTCTTCCAATAAATTTTCTAGTTCTTTAATGATGTGTTGTGCCTGGGCAACAGCCAACCCGTAACCTGGTACAATCACCACTTTCTTAGAATAATTCATCAACACGGCAACATCAGTAGTTGAAATATCTTTAATGGAACCTTTTACTTCAGGGCCGCCTTCTGTTGAAGTTCCGCCGCCACCAAATGCACCAAAAATTACATTGCTCAACGGACGATTCATGGCTTTACACATTACAAGCGTAAGCAATGTTCCGGCTGAACCTACAAGTATACCACCAGTTAACATGACTTTATTGTCGTATAAAAATCCGCCGAAAGCCGCAGCCAAACCAGTAAATGAATTCAAAAGTGAAATAACGACAGGCATGTCTGCACCACCAATAGGAACGGTAAAAAGAATTCCGTAAATCAAGGCTGCAGAAAACAAACCGTAAAGTAAAATATGGTCTTCTGGTCTCGCGTAACAAACATAACCTGCGAAGCCTGAAACTCCTAAAAGTACTATTGTATTGATGATGTTATATGCCGGAAGACGAATAGGCTTATTCATTGTTCCATTTAATTTTAGAAAAGCAATGATACTCCCACTGAATGAAACAGAACCAATCACCATTCCCGCAATAACCGCAATCAAAGCTCCGGTATTATTAAGGTTGTGATGATATTCCATTAGACCTATCAAAGCGGCACAAGCTCCACCCATACCATTGAACATGGAAACCAACTCGGGCATTTTTGTCATTTGAACTCGTTTGGCGGTTAACCAACCAACAACAGTTCCAACTGCAATTGCTCCGAAAATTATTCCGTAAATAGTAGCAGATACAGGTTTTAATGCTCCGGTTTTATCGGTGTGAAGAAATATTGTTGCAAGAATTGCAACTGTCATTCCAAAGGCTCCCACCAGATTTCCTTTTCTGGCTGACTTTGCATTACCCATCATCTTCAAACCCAATACAAACGTTACAGATCCAATGATGTAAGCTATGGATTTAATTAAAGAAATTACTTCAGGCTTCATTTGATTAATGATTAAATTTTTGAATTATTTCTTCTTCTTGAACATTTCAAGCATTCGGTCAGTTACTACAAATCCTCCCACCACATTCATGGTACCGAGAAATACCGCAAGAAATCCGAGTATGTATCCAAGAACACTTTCTTCGGTCATATTAAGCATTACAATGATGGCTCCCACTATCACTACGCCATGAATTGCGTTAGCACCAGACATCAATGGAGTATGAAGAACAGTTGGAACTCCTCCAATAACTTCTATTCCAACAAAAACAGAAAGGATAATGAAATAAATCATCATCTCATTTCCAATTAAAAATCCTGATATTGCTTCCATTATTTAAAATTTTATTGATTTATAACTGTCGGATGAACTGCAACACCATTGTGAACAATCAATGAACCTTTGGTGATTTCCTCGTCCATTTCCCATTTAAAGTTATCCTTATCCGCCAAATGCAAAAGAAATGTTTCAATATTTTTTGCATAAAGGTCACTCGCATTCATCGGTAATAAAGAGGGTAAATTTCCTTCACCTATTATTGTTACTCCATGCACATTTACAGTTTTATTCAATTCGCTTCCCACTACATTCCCCCCCTGCTCTACCGCCATGTCTAAAATAACACTTCCAAAGCGCATGCTCTTAACCATTTCTTCCGTTACCAATAATGGAGCTTTCTTCCCTGGAATAAGTGCAGTAGTAATCACAATGTCTGCTTCCTTAACATGTTTGGCAACTAACTCCTGCTGCATTTTTAAGAACTCCTCAGAAACTCCTTTCACATATCCTCCCTCTATCTTAACAGAAGCATCGCCTTTTACTTCAATGAATTTTCCACCAAGTGATTCTACTTGCTCTTTTGTCTCTGGGCGAATATCTGTTACCTCAACCACTGCTCCTAAACGTTTTGCGGTAGCAATTGCCTGAAGTCCGGCAACACCGGCGCCAAAAATTACAACTTTACATGGGCGAATGGTTCCTGCAGCCGTAGTCATCATTGGTAGAATTTTTCCGATAGTATCAGCCGCCATCAATACCGCCTTATATCCAGCAAGATTCGCTTGAGAGGACAACACATCCATTTTTTGTGCTCTGGAAATACGCGGAATAGCATCCATAGAAAAAGCGGAGATACCTGCCTTGCAACATGCCTCAACCAAATTTTTGTTGGTAGCCGCATACATTATAGACATTAAAACGGCACCTTTCTTCATTTGACTTACCTCTTCAGGTGAGGCAGGATTTACTTTTAAAAGGACATCGCAGGTGGACAAAACATTTTTTCCATCAGATAATTGAACACCTGCATTGCTGTACGCCTCATCAGAGTAAAAAGAATTGGATCCCGCACCTTTTTCTATTACCAATTCAAAACCTTTTTTGATTAAGGACTTGGCAACATCGGGCGTAATTGCGACTCTGTTTTCTTTTAACTTGGTTTCTTTGATGATACCTATTTTCATTTTTTATAATTTGATGGTTTCAGAAAACGAGGGCAAAGATAGTAATTTATTATTGGCTGAAAATCAACTATCGGGTCAAAAGTTAAATTAGAATTTCGTTATATGAGTTTACACTTCATTATTTTTGCAAAAAGAATTTTATGAGTAGCATAATAAAAGAAAAAACAGATTCAATTTTAAAAATAGTTTTGAATCGTCCTGATAAGTTCAACAGCTTTAATCGTGAAATGGCCTTAGCCATGATCTCAGCTTTGGAAGAAGGAGAGAAAGACAGATCCGTACGATGTATTTTAATTACAGGAACAGGGAAAGCATTTTGTGCAGGTCAAGATCTTGCAGAAGCAATAGATAAAAATGGCCCGGGAATAAAGAAAATAGTGGAGGAACATTACAACCCAATCATCCAAAAAATAAGAACCATTGAAAAGCCTGTGTTTTGTGCTGTAAATGGTGTAGCGGCTGGTGCTGGAGCGAATATCGCCTTATGTTGCGATGTGGTAATAGCAGGGGAATCCGCATCATTTATTCAGGCATTCAGTAAAATTGGATTAATACCAGACAGCGGAGGAACATTTTTTCTTCCAAGACTCATTGGCTTTCAAAGAGCTTCAGCACTTATGATGCTGGGTGATAAAGTTTCTGCACTTGACGCTTTACAAATGGGAATGATTTATAAGGTCGTAAAAGATGAAGAACTGCAAACGGAGAGTAAAAAAATTTCAGAAACACTTGCAGCTATGCCAACGCGAGGAATTGGTTTGACCAAAAAATTACTCAATGAATCTATGGTAAATAATTTGTCGAAGCAATTAGAAAGGGAAGGACAAGAGCAAGTGGTTGCAGCTTCAACTTTTGATTACAATGAGGGCGTAAATGCGTTTCTTGAAAAACGCAAACCTCAGTTCAAAGGGGAGTAAATTCTTTTTAAAGCTGACCTTGCACTTGTTGACCAATCTAATTTAGTCATCATGATACAGTGGAAATCTTTGCAGAGAATAAAAAAAATTCCAAAAAAAGACTTCGAGAAAAAATTTTTAGAAACAGAAATTCCTGTAGTAATTGAGAACATTTACAATGATGCGGACTTAACAAAAAAATGGACGCTTCATCATTTTAAAAAGGAAATCGGTGATATAACTGTTCCAGTATTTGATTCAAGAATAAAAAAAGATGAATCAGCCTACACGCAGCCTGATTTATATATGAAATTTGGAGAATTTCTTGATGATATTTTATATAATCCAAAACCAAGTTACAGAATGTTTCTTTTTAATATGTTTCGAGAATATCCTAAAATAAGAGAGGATTTTCCTGTTCCGGAGTACGCGGATGGCCTTCTGAAAAATTTAGGTTTTATGTTTTTTGGTGGTAGAGACACTAAAGTTAGAAATCACTTTGACCTAGACATGAACCACGTATTTCATACTCATTACGAAGGAAAAAAAATAGTAATATTATGTTCTCCGGAAAATAATGTTCCGCTTTACAAATTACCATTTAACAGTTATACCCTTGTTGATATTGACAAACCTGATTTCGAAAAATATCCTGCATTAAAATATGTAAATGGTTATAAAACAGAATTGCAAACCGGAGACACACTTTATATTCCTCCCGGTTATTGGCACTTTATGCATTACCTTGAACCCGGGTACTCAATAAGCTATAGAAAACAATCAAAAAAAATAATCAATAGTTTAAAAGGATTGAACAACTTGACACTTAATCTAACAATTGATAAACTTCTGAATTTATTTTTTAAAGAATCATGGGTAAATTGTAAAATTAGTTACTCGAAACTCATGGCAAATAAATATATTGTGGAAAAATAATTTCAATTTGAGAAAATTTTTCCTCAAAAAAATATTTGAGTTATTTGAATTAAGTTTTTGTTTGTAACAATTTATTCACAATAGGCAAATTGCATAATTCATCTAAATAAATTTGCAGCATAAAGAGGAACATGGCAATTTTTTTGTACTCTTTTGTTCGGGACCCCGAAAATTTAAATTTCCAAATCCTTATTACAAGGTAATAACGCACCCCGGGAGATTTTTCGAATAATTAATTTTTATACTTATGAATAAACTCCTAATCATAGAAGACGACGAAGAAATGTCTGTGCTTCTTAAAAAATTCCTAGAAAAATATAATTTCGAAGTTTTTACAGCTTCTAGTGGGAAGCAAGGAATCAGTGAATTCGAAAAACACAGGCCCGATCTTGTAATCTGTGACTATAGTTTAGGAGATCTCAATGGTAACGAAGTAATAATAAAAATTAAAGAAACTGAACCATCCGTGCCTGTCGTAGTAATTACTGCAAATTCAGATGTAAAAATTGCTATATCATTAATGAAAAACGGAGCTACAGACCTAATGGTTAAGCCTGTTTTACCGGATGAGACAATACGCGTTGTTAAGCACGCTTTGACAAGAACAAATTCGTTGGAAGATGAAGATAAAAACTCTGAAAATAACACAGCATCAGGAACGATTTACGTTAAACCTTCAGCCAGAAAAACAAAATCAGATTTTATTTTCGGTAAGAGCCCACACTCAAAAGAACTAATGAGACAAATAGATCTTGTAGCTCCGACGAACTACAGTGTAATAATATACGGCGAAAGCGGCGCAGGTAAAGAGGCTATTGCTCAAACCATACACCAAAAAAGCAACAGAGCAAAAATGCCATTTGTTGCAATGGATTGCGGAGCTATATCCAAAGATCTTGCAGGTAGCGAATTATTCGGACACGAAAAAGGATCATTTACAGGAGCCGTAGCAACCAAAATTGGCCATTTTGAACTGGCTAACGGAGGTACAATTTTTCTAGACGAAATTGCTAATCTTCCCTATGATGTTCAGTCTTCATTATTAAGGGTAGTTCAAGAGCGAAAGGTGAAAAGAATAGGTGGACATAAGGAAATTCCGATTGACGTAAGAATTATTGTTGCCAGTAACGAAAATCTTAGTGAAGCTTACAAAGTAGGAAAATTCAGAGAAGATCTATTTCACAGGTTCAACGAGTTTCATCTGACAGTAATGCCTTTAAGAGAACGTAAAGAAGATATAATGCAATATGCATTTCATTTTCTGGCAATAGCCAACAAAGAATTGAATAAACAGATTGAGAACTTTTCGCCGCAAGTAAACTGTCTTTTTGAAAATTATTCATGGCATGGTAATCTAAGAGAAATGAAAAACGTAGTTAGAAGATCTGTTTTACTAACTAAAGATGATATTATACATCATTCCATTCTACCTGAGGAAATTTTAAGTCAATCGGGAATCAAATTAGTTACAAATGAAACTGAATCTGAATCTGAGGCCAAATATGAAATAACAAACTCTATAGAACCAGAGAGAGCTGTTAGAGAAGAAAAAACCAATCTAAAATCAGCTGCACTTGAAGCAGAGTATGAAATCATTATAAAAGTATTAAAAGATGTGCGATACAATAAAAGTAAGGCTGCAAAAATTCTAAACATTGATAGGAAAACGCTTTATAACAAAATGAAAGCATACGATAACAACGAAAAAAGTTCTGATAAAGAAACTTCTGATAACAATATGAGTATTAATCAGGTTTCGATCAATTAAGTATTAACCTATCATATTCTAAAGTATGCAAATAAAAAACACACAAAATCAAAGGTTAGGCACAAATCAGAAACACGGCTATTATATGTCTCAGCAACATCTCAAATTGATGCATCTAATGCATCTTACAGGATATGCACTGAGAGAATATATTACAAACGAAATAGAATTGAATCCTGCATTAGAACTCGAATATGAAAATGAGACGGAAAGAGAAAACAATTTAGAGAATGAAGAAGAAGTTGATTTAAGCGAAAGCCTATTTTGTAAACAAGATGAGGATCTATTTGAAAAAAGTACAAGGGAAAACAAAGTAATAAGAGAGTACTATGAAGCTCCAGTTATAAATTACAGTACAATTCAGGAAAATCTTAAGGAGCAAATTAGATTGCTAAACATTGATAATGAAAAAAAGGACATCATTAATTTTATTATAGATGAATTGGATGACGATGGATACCTTAGGAGAAAAACTGAAGATGTTACAGATGATTATAGTTTTCAACGCAAAGTTATCACAGACGAAAGTAAAATAATTGATGCTTTGGAAACATTACAGAATTGTGAACCTGCAGGAATTGGTGCTAGAAACCTTAAGGAATGTCTGTTATTGCAACTTAAAAAAAAGAACTTTGATAATAACAGAAGTTTAGGAATCATAATACTAGAAGAATGCATGCATGAACTTACTAGCAACAATATTGAATCTATTGCGGCTAAGTTGAATAAAAATATTTTTGAAATAAACCAAGCAATTGAAACTATACTTAAACTCAGTCCTAAACCTATTTTTGAATCAAATAAGTACGAGCAGCTAAAACATCAAATAATCCCGGATTTCGAAGTCACTTTACAAGACAACGACATTATTGTATCAATGAGCAACTCAGATTCAATCAAACTAAAGATTAATGAGGACTTTATAAAAGTTTCTGAATCATCGATTAACAAAAAAAACAAAAAGCAAACAGAAAATTACGTAAACAATCTAATCACTGATGCTTCAATGCTGGTAAATGCATTGAGAGATAGGGAAAACACGATGATTAATGTAATGAAAGAAATTGTGAAGGTTCAAATTGATTTTTTCAAAAGTGGAGATATAAAAAGTCTAAAGCCAATGATATTACAAGACATAGCTGAAAGAACAAAGTATGATATCAGTGCAGTTTCAAGAATTACCAGCAACAAGCATGTGCAAACACCATATGGAATTTTCAGTTTAAAAAATCTTTTTATGCGCGCTGTTTCCAACGAAGAAATCGGGATAAGGGCAAGCACCTCAATTCAAGTACAAGAAATTATTCAAAAAATAGTAGATACTGAGGACAAAACAAAACCATTTTCAGATACTGAGATAATGAATATTCTGAAACTAAAAAGTATAAATATTGCTAGAAGAACAATAGTTAAATACCGAGAAATTTCAGGAATTCCTAACAGCTCAGGCAGAAAAAAAAACAAGTTCTGAAAAAAGCAATTCATTTAAATCTAGTTAATACTAAAGTTATTTTTTAATAATATTACAATATAAAATCATGTTTTTCATCGTATCTTTGCAATAAGGTTGCATTATTAAAACATGAATATTAAAAGGATTAAACTCTTATTTATACAAACATTTATTGTTTTTACGCCTTTTTTTGCCCAACAAGATATCAATAAAACCGATAGCCAGGGGAGAAAACAAGGATATTGGATTAAGAGAGATGATCAGGGATTTATTATTTATAAAGGAAGCTTTAAAGACAACCAACCGACTGGAACTTTCAAATATTATTACCCTTCAAAGGATACAATTCTTAAAACAATATTAATATTTAGCAAAGACGGGAAATCGGCAAAATCTACAAATTACCATTTTAACAAGGCATTAATGTCAACTGGTAACTATGTATTACAAAAAAAAGATAGTGTTTGGAATTTTTTTCATGAAGGAGGCTACAAAATATCTGAAGAAACTTACTCTAATGGTATCTTGAATGGAGTCAGCAAAAATTACTATGAAAATGGTAATGTTCTTTCGGAGTATTTCTACAAGGACGGTAAAAAAGAAGGACCCGGAAGTGAATTTTTTGATAATGGTGCACCTAAATTATCAGGTACTTATAAATCTGATAATCCAAATGGAAAATTTACAATTTTCTACCCGGACGGTAAGCCTTATTACGAAGGATATTACGTTAACGGGTTGAAAAACATGGTCTGGCTAAGCTATAATTCTGCAGGAGGATTGAATTCAAAGGAAGTTTACAACATGGGCCAATTATTAGAAGGAAAAGAAGCTGAGGCTTTTCTAAATAAAGACAGATCAAAGCCCAAAACTAATAATGTAAAATCCAACAATAATAGTAAAAACACTAACAAAAACAATTCAAATTCCAAGTAAGAAAAATAAGTGTTTTTAAATTATGAGCAAAAAAGGTAAGGTATTGGTTGCAATGAGCGGAGGAATCGATAGCTCTGTTACAGCCATGATGCTTCATGAAGAAGGGTACGAGGTTATAGGACTCACAATGAAAACCTGGGATTATGCCGGTTCAGGTACATCAAAAAAAGAAACAGGATGTTGCTCTTTGGATTCTATTAATGACGCGAGACAGATGGCTGTTCATTTCGGTTTTCCTCACTATATTTTAGATATCCGATCAGAGTTTGGAGACTATATCATTGACAATTTTGTAGATGAATACTTGGCGGGAAGAACACCTAACCCCTGTGTTTTATGCAATACCCACATTAAATGGGATGCACTACTTAAAAGAGCGGATATGCTTGATTGTGAATTTATAGCTACAGGCCACTACGCACAAGTTAAAAATGAAAATAGCAGATATTTCATTTCAAGAGGAAAAGACCTTAACAAAGACCAATCTTATGTTTTGTGGGGACTAAAACAAGAATCATTAAAAAGAACATTATTTCCCTTAGGAAATTTTCAAAAACCACAGATTAGACAAATGGCTTTGGATGCAGGTTTCCCTGAGTTATCAAAAAAATCTGAGAGCTATGAAATTTGTTTTGTGCCTGACAATGATTATCGATCTTTTTTAAAACACAGAGTACCTGAACTGGATGAAAAAGTTGATGGTGGTGATTTTGTTTTATCAGACGGAAAGAAGGTAGGAAAACATAAAGGTTATCCCTTTTACACAATTGGACAACGAAAAGGGTTGGAGATAGCTTTGGGAGAACCCTATTTTGTTACAAATATAATCCCGGAATCTAATACAGTTGTTCTTGGTCTAAAAGAAGAACTTGAAGAAAAAACCATGTTTGTAAGAGATTTCAATCTCATGAAACACGAAATACTTCCTCAGGATTTTAAAGCATTGACAAAAATTAGATATAAGGACCCCGGAACAATGGCAATTATTAATGAAAAAGACAATCAACTTCATTTTATTTTTCAGGATAATGTTAGCGCCGTAGCGCCCGGACAATCTGCTGTATTTTACGAAGGAAATGATCTGGTTGGCGGAGGTTTTATAGATAGAAAAAAAGTAAAATTTAGTTAGATACTACAAAATCTTTTGTGCCAATTTTTCTGGACACAATAAAATCAAATGTTTATCTTTACCTAAACGGATGAAAAATCTTTTTTCAGTTTTCTTAATTTTTTTTGCCTTAAAGCTTTTTTCTCAAAATCCAATTAGCTGTTTTGCAGGTAACGATATCTTTATTTGCCCTGGTGGAAGCGCACAGCTTAATGCTATTGTAAATGGAGGGGCTCCGCCTTTCTCTTTTTCATGGGAACCTGCAGGTTTCTGCACCAATGCAAACAACAATTCAACATCTATAAATGTAGCTTTCTCCGTTAACTTTACCCTAACAGTAATTGACGCAAATCAGGATACCTGCATGGATTATGTTACTGTATTTGTAAACGACATCAATAAGTTTGGTGCAGGACCTGATCAACATATCTGTTATTTGGGAGGTGCACCTGTCAGCATCGGAGACCCTGATAATTATCAGGGGAATTTTACCTTTTCATGGTTACCAGTAAGCGACCTATCAAATCCCGCCGCACCCAACCCAATTGCAACTCCATCAGTAACAACAACTTTTTCTTTAACAGTCAATTCTCCTTCATGTGGTTTCATAACAGATGAAGTAACTGTTTTTGTACACAAAGTTGATCCTGACGCAGGATCAAGTATTACAATAGCAGAAGGCGAAACAGCAACCTTGAATGCAACAGGCGGTAGCTCTTATTTCTGGACTCCTTATTTAAATATAAAATATTCAAATACACAAAATCCTGATGTTAGCCCCTTAACCAACACTACATACACCGTACAGGCGATTGACGAGTTTGGGTGCAGTGGTTATGACACAGTTACCGTTTACGTAAGAAAATCTGATGATCTGATTTTTTATAATACATTTACGCCAAACAATGACGGGGAGAATGATCTTTGGATAATACCAAACATTTCAAAATATCCTGAAAACAAATTAGAAATTTACAATCGATACGGTCAGTTAATTTTTAAGAGAACAGGTTACAGTAATGATTGGAACGGAACATATTTTGGAGAAGAACTTCCAACCGGAACTTATTTTTATTACCTAGACACAAGAACCGAAAAAGGAGTTTATAAAGGAACAGTAACAATAATGCGCTAATTAATGCTTAAGGAAAATATAAAAATAGCTTTACAATCTATTAAATCCAATATGCTCCGAAGCATTATCACCATGATAATTATTGTCTTTGGAATTGTATCACTAATTGGAACATTAATTGCTATTGATGCTATAAAATATTCGATAAACAGCAATTTCACTTCACTTGGCGCCAACACTTTTACAATCAGAAACAGAGAATCAAGTATAAGAATAGGAAGAAAAGGAAAGGCACCGCGCAGGTTCAGACCAATCAGCTACGATGAAGCCATAAGGTTCAAAAAAGAATTTGATTTTCCGGCTAAGGTTTCAGTAAACACCATGGCCAGTTTCAATTCAAAACTCATTTACAAAACAAAAAAAACTAATCCCAATATTCAGGTAACAGGTAGCGATGAAAATTATTTGAGCGCCTCAGGATATGAACTTGAATCAGGAAGAAATTTTTCTACTTCAGATATTTTCTACGGCGGTAATGTAGCGCTGATTGGACAGGACATAAAAAAATCGCTATTCGAAAATTATGAAAATCCATTAGATAAATTCATTAAAGTAGGAATCAATAGATATAGAATAATAGGTTTATTAAAAGAAAAAGGATCAAGTTTTACCGGAGGAGGAGACAAAATCGTTATAATACCAATTCAAAATTCGAGAATCAATTTTCCTGACCCCAAGGCAAGTTATAATATTAATGTAGTTAGTGACAATCCAGAGTTGATGAATATTGCAGCCTATGAGGCAACAGGATTATTCAGACAAATAAGAAAAGTTGAAATAGAAGAAGACCCGAATTTTGAAATAATAAAATCAGATAATCTTGCAAATATTTTAATTGACAACATAAAGAAAGTTACAATGGGTGCAACAGTAATTGGGATTATAACACTTCTTGGTGCTGCAATTGCTTTGATGAACATCATGCTGGTTTCCGTTACAGAAAGAACAAGGGAAATTGGTATTAGGAAAGCACTAGGTGCAACCAGAAATTCTATTAAATCACAGTTTTTAACTGAAGCAATTGCAATTTCAACCATAGGCGGAGCAGTTGGCATATTATTCGGAATTATAATTGGAAATGTAATTTCTCAATACATGAACATAGGATTTTATATGCCATGGTTCTGGACATTTATGGGGTTTACAATTTGTTTTTTTGTAGGATTGATTTCAGGATACTTTCCAGCCTCAAGAGCATCTAAACTTGATCCAATCGAAAGTTTACGACACGAATAAAGTCTTTACTTATTTAATTCAGAGTCCCATACTGTTATAATTGATCCTAGCATTCTTGAAATAATAATTGTTCTTTGCCATTCGCTATCTTTTGTTATTACTAAGAATTCTTGAACCATTCCATCACTTCTATATGAGATTGAATATTTCATTGCAGAATAAAAATATACATCAGAACATATATAATTTTCAATCCAAAAATTAAATGGTATCTTTTTTTCAAATGGAGCAGCGGTGCCTGTAACTTTAAGACCTGTTAGGTTTGGATTTATTTTTATAAATTGATTTTTTACCAAGGAATCAAAAAATAAATTTTCAAGTAATCCAATACTTGGAACATCATTGCTACCAGTTATATAATCTTCAAAAAAATCAGCTTCTCCAATACGAGAGCATAAATCATTTACCTGAGATTTAGAAATTGTAATGAAGCCAAAAATCAGAAATAAAAAAAAGTTTTTCATAATAAATTCTTTTACTACCATATTTAACCAGATAATATATCGTTGACCTAAAACTTAAGTAACAATGAATATCAAAATATTATTTATGTGAAAAAAATATTTGGAAATTAAATCTTAATAATAAATTAATACTAACTACAATCAAACTCAAGTATCAAAAAATAAAATAATTATTTAGAATAATTATAAATATATAAAACGAAAAAACAGTCTATTCTCGTATTGGAATCAACCCTCTAATTCCCATGTTTACTACTGTATCACCTGCAAGCGGTTCGAACCAACCATCTTGATTGGCATCTTTCCATTCAAAACTTTTATTAGTAGACAATGAAACTTTAATTACAATGTCTGATGTTTCATTTCCTGTAATATTTAAAGGCGTTGCAAATTGTCCGGTTACCAAACATGAGCCCGCAGGAATTGGTGAAGTTGACCAAATAGGATTAGGAACAGTTGTTGCACCTGGGGGTGACTGCCCATCAGAAAAACTGGTCGAAGAGTTCACTGTAGTTTCAAAGCCCCAATAACCTTGTAAATGATTACCCGGACCACCTGTAGATGCAGAAGGAGTTACAGTCTGAGTTTTTATCAGATAATTATTGATGTATGTATTGTAACCCACAAAAGAAGCTATGGTACCGGATAAATAAAATGGTATGGTATTATAAACATATTTATAATTGATATCATAATTCTGATAAGCTAGAGAAACACGCAAGTAATTGTACGTTCCTGCAGATACAGATGAAATCGGAACTCTTAGAAATTCCTCGTCTTCACCTTTCAAAACCGATTGAGCATGATCAATTGCTGTTGTACCTCCTGCGTTTGTTTCCGGAGCGTGATACAAAACCTTTCCGGCACCAACAGCTGTGTACATGGTTGGAGCAAGCTCAACGTAGTGAGCACACATCTTATTCATTTTTGGACTTTGAGCACTATGATTTGACGGAATAACTGAAATATTTCCAAGGTTATCTAGCCTTGCCTGAGTGGAGTCAAAATGAAATTTAAATATAACATACTTGGTAGCAGGTGAATTACTTACATTGCTACTGCTGTTCTCGTCTTTTTTACAAGAAATAAAAAAAAATAAAATGAAAATAACCGATGCTAAAGTTTTTATTGATGTTTTCATAAAATTAAATCCAAATTAGTGAATTTTTAAAACAAAGCTATAAGTTGACAAAATATTAATAAACTCGTTTTAAAATTCCTTTATTTTGTCAAAAAACCAAAACCATGAAATTTTTCATTGACACAGCAAATCTTTCGCAGATAAAAGAAGCTCAAGACCTCGGCGTATTAGACGGAGTTACCACAAATCCTTCACTAATGGCTAAAGAAGGAATAAAAGGTAAAGAAAATATTTTAAAACATTATAAAGATATTTGTGCCATAGTTGAAGGTGATGTAAGCGCTGAAGTAATTTCAACTGATTTTGATGGAATGGTTCGCGAAGGTGAAGAGCTTGCTGCATTACACCCGCAAATTGTGGTAAAAGTTCCTATGATTAAAGAAGGCGTTAAGGCTATAAAATATTTTACAAAAAAAGGCATTCGCACAAATTGCACTCTTGTTTTTTCAGCAGGTCAAGCATTATTGGCCGCGAAAGCAGGAGCAAGTTACGTTTCACCTTTTATCGGTAGGCTTGATGATGTTTCAGTTGACGGAATGGAATTAATAAGTGATATCCGCCTCATTTACGATAACTACGGTTATCAAACAGAAATCTTAGCAGCATCCATAAGGCACCCAATGCACATAATTCAATCTGCCAAACTAGGAGCGGATGTAGCTACTTGCCCATTATCAGCAATAACAGCTTTGTTAAATCATCCTTTAACAGATAAAGGATTGGCTCAATTCCTGGCTGATGCCGCAAAATAGAGCATAAACAAGCAAACTAAACCAATTTTTAAGCTTAGAATCTAATTTAAGGCCTTAAAAATTTGTAGTATTAAAAAAAATCACCTTATTTGTAGTATAAAATTTTATGCTTGCACAAGCCCCCCTATTTTCTGTGAAAAAAACCGAAAGAAGCAGGGTTAACGATCAAGATGTTAACAATGTTCCGTTTGGCAGAATTTTCACTGACCACATGTTTGTTGCAGAATTTGAAAACGGACATTGGTCTAAAGCAGCTATTGAACCCTACGGGGAAATACCGATGAGCTATTCACTTGCGGCCCTACACTATGGGCAGGCAATTTTTGAAGGAATGAAAGCCTACAAAAATGATAAAGGCGAAGTTTCATTGTTTAGACCTTTGGATAATTTCCGTAGGATGAACATTTCGGCTGTGCGTATGGCTATACCTGAAGTTCCGGAAGAAATGTTTATGGGTGCGCTTAATCAATTATTGCAATTAGATGCCGCATGGGTCCCAACAAGTGAAACAGGCTCCTTATACATTCGGCCATTTCTTATTTCAACTGATGAAGCTATAGGAGTAAGACCATCTGATAATTACAAATTCATTATCATTATGTGTCCTGCCGGAAAATATTATTCTGAACCGGTTAAAGTAAAAGTTGAAAGACAATATTTTAGAGCCGTACATGGCGGAGTTGGTTATGTAAAAGCGGCAGGCAATTATGGAAGATCCCTCTACCCTACCCGAATCGCTCAAGACAATGGATTCCAACAAGTAATCTGGACAGATGCAGAAACACATCAATATGTTGAAGAATCCGGAACCATGAATTTAATGTTTATGATTGATGGAAAATTACTCACTCCGGCGCTCAGTGATACAATCTTAGACGGCATCACAAGAAGATCTGTACTTGCCGTTGCAAGAGAATGGGGAATAACAGTTGAGGAAAGAAAAATTTCCATTAAAGAAATTGTAGAAGCACATCAAAACGGAAAGCTTCAGGAAGCATTTGGTACGGGAACCGCCGCAACCATTGCACACATAAGTGCCATAGGAAACGAAGATAAAATCATGGAACTTCCTCCTGTTGAAACGAGATCATTTTCACCTAAAGTTGACGCCTACCTACGAAATCTTAGAAAAGGTAAAGAACCGGATATTTTTGGTTGGATGCACAGAATCAATTAATCAAAAGCCCTTCATTTCGAAGGGCTTTTTTGTGTTTGTGAAAAATTAAAACCCCTGCGTCTTAAAGTAGAATGAAGGTTGCCAAAATAAAATATTTTTTAACCGTTTTCCTTGTTTTTATTTGTGGAACAGCAACCTTTTACAGCCAAACTTCCATCATTATAAAAGGAAAAATTTTAGAATCTGAGAAAAAGAAACCTTTATCTAATATCAGTATTAGTATGATGAATTCCACCTTGGGTACAACAAGTGACAAAAATGGAAAATTTGAATTGAAATTGCCAGCTCTATCTCATATATCGTTATTGTTCAAAGGACTTGGTTATAAAAATGAAATTAAGGAATTGGATTTTTCTACTAATGAGTCAGAAAAAGAAATTTTGATCATGATGAAAACAGACAGTGTATCACTGGAAGGAGTTAATGTTTATGCAAAAGCAAAACCAGATACGATTTTTGGAACTCCTAAATATAGTATCGCAGATTTTAATTTTTATGAAGATAAATTCATCCTCCTAACATTCACAAAAAACATGGAACATACCTTCATCAGATTGATTAATGAAACAAAAAAGGAGATTTCATCAACTGAAGTTCCAATGGAAGGCGGAGAAGCTAAAGAGTTGTATCAGGATTATATGGGATTCACCAACATCATTTGCAAAGATTCTATTTATAGAATCATCATTAAAAATGAAAAAATAATTCTTTTCCCATTGCCAGTAAAAGATTTTAACGCATTGTTAAAACCAGTAATAGACACCATTCAACACCATTTATATTTTAGTAATTATTCATCTGACTTTCCAATGTTCAATTACTATCAGTTCGACAAAAAGGATTCAACCTATTATTCGTTCACCTCTATTGAGAATAAAGAGTTGATGGATCTTTATCGGTTTGAATATTATTTTTTAAAACCCAATGAAAAACTAATGGCAAGGCAACTGGCTGATGAATACAAAATCGACAAACACAAAGCGGCCGCAATGATGACAGGATTTACCAAATCTATGTATTATACCCCACTCTATGCTCCGCTGTTTGTGATTTCAGATACCATTCATGTTTTTGACCACTACAAAAATTTACTCTTTCATTTTAACTCATCCGGCAAAAAACTCGATAGCGTAAACATCAGTTACCACCACCCGAAAAAATGGAACGATTGGAAAAATCACATGGTAAAAGATATAACTGAAGGAAACGTGTTTGCCATTTATAGCCGCGATGGAAGAAAATACATGAAAAAAATAAACATCAAAAGTGGCCAAGATGAAGGAAACTATAGAATCATTCATTACTCTGCAGACCGAATAAAAGTAAGGGACAATTACATCTATTACGTTTATCGTCCTTATGAGTCAACTCAGGAAAAATTCCTTTACCGTGAGAAAATCATTCTAAAAAACTAATTTCCGAACCCTCTCCCTGCTTTCCTTTAGCTATTCCAAAGGCCATATTTTTGTATCTTTGTTCATATCAAATTTTATGGCACTGCACCGTGAAAAAAACAGTCTAACTCCAGGGGACAAGGACTACTTCTACAAAGAAGAACAGAATTTCAGCGAAAGATTGCATCACTTCATTCCAGGTGGAGCTCATACATATAGCCGAGGGGACGATCAATATCCCTCTAACGCTCCACAAATTCTATCTCACGGAAAAGGTGCTTGGGTTTGGGACGCGTACGGCAACAAATTCCTGGATTACGGAATGGGATTAAGAGCAATTACTGTTGGATATGACTATGATGAAATTTCTGATGCAGCAATCGCAGAAATCAAGAAAGGAAACAATCTTACTCGGCCTTCACTTACAGAATTGAAAGCAGCGGAGGAAATGGTTTCTTTATTCCCTTGGGCCGACATGGTGAAATTTGCAAAAAATGGAAGTACAGTAACAACAGCCGCAATCAAATTATCAAGAGCATATACAGGAAGAAAATATGTTGCAATTTGCTCAGATCATCCATTTTTCACTTACGATGATTGGTTCATTGGTACAACGCCAATGGACAAAGGAATTCCGGGTGAAAACAAAGCAGGCTCAATTACCTTCAAATACAATAACATTGAATCATTAAAAGAATTATTTGAAAAATATCCAAATGAAATTGCCTGCGTAATTCTTGAACCTGCAACATTTCAATCTCCATGTTGCGTTGATTGCAAATGCGATTTATCTGTGGCTCCATCTTGTAAAGAATGCCCTTTGAAACCAAAAAATTTCCTCCATCAGGTTAAAGAAGTTTGTAAATCAAATGGAGCTGTTTTTATTCTGGATGAAATGATAACAGGATTTAGATTTGATTTGCATGGCGCAATGAAAAATTACGACATTGAACCTGATCTTGCAACTTTTGGTAAAGGAATGGCAAATGGTTTTGCACTTTCCGCCTTAGTAGGTAAACGTGAAATAATGGATTTGGGCGGTATACTAAATGAAGGCTCAGAGCGTGTATTTTTGATTTCAACCACACATGGATCAGAGATGAGCGGGTTTGGAGCGTTTATTAAAACAAAAGAAGTTTATGAAAAACTTGACGTGACGGGTAACATTTGGAAAAGTGGAAAATTATTGAGTGACGGAATGAATGAAATTTCAAGACAACATGCCTTACAAGATTTTTTCAATGTTGGAGGATTCGCATGTTCACCTTATTATTTTACAAGAGATCAGAATAAAAATATTTCATTGGATTTCCGTACCTTATTCTCACAAGAAATGATTAAGCAAGGAGTTTTGATACCTTGGATCTCGATCAGCTATGCACATCAAAAGGAAGAAATCGAATTTACATTGAACGCAGTTGACAAGGCATTGGCGGTTTACAAAAAAGCATTGAATGAAGGAATAGATAAATACTTAGTCGGAAAAAGTATTAAACCCGTTTTCCGTAAGTACAATTGAGATTGTTGTGAGCAAAGACGATAATTACATAAAAGGTCTTCAGTCAGACAAAGAAAAAACAAAAAGCTATTACACTAAATCTTTGGGTGTAAAAACTGAGCAACAAAAACTTTTAGAGAAATTACTAAAATCAGAAAATAAAGATTTCAAAAATATTGCAGACATTGCCTGTGGTGGAGGAACACTTTCACATCATTTACACAAAAAATTTCCGGATGCAAATTTCACTTTAGTTGACTTCAATCCGGATGCTATTGAGATCGCTAAGATAAATAACCCTCCTAAGAATTTTATTTTTTTTACTGATTCCATTTATGAATTAAAAAGCTTGCCTGAGAACTCTTTTGATTTGGTATGCTGCTGGCAAACCCTATCCTGGCTTGAAGAACCTCAAAAAGCACTTGAACAACTAATAAGAATTACTGCACCTGGAGGTAAAATTTATGCAAGCTCATTATTTAATTTAGAAAAAGATGTCGATTTATATACAAGAGTATTAGATCACACACATGAGAGCGGAAAACAAGGGATTTTCTTCAATTACAATACCTATTCAAAAAAATCAATTTCAGAGTGGACATCCGGCAAGATAAAAAGATTTGAAATTTTACCATTTCACCCGGAAATTGATTTTAGTTTTGACGGAAAAGGCATTGGAACCTATACAATCAAAACTGAGGAAGGAAAAAGATTACAAATCTCCGCAGGAATCCTGATGAATTGGGGAATATTGATTATTGAAAAGTAAATGAATAAACTTGAAGGTAAAGTTATAGTTATAACCGGTGCATGCGGACTATTGGGAAAGTCTTTTGTAAATGCATGCTTGAAAGAAAATGCTTCTGTAGTTCTTGCTGATTTAGAGAACGAAATGAATAAGGAGTTTATTAAAACATTGCCAGCTGAGAAAATACTTTTTGTTGCCACAGATATAACAAAAACTGAAAGCGTAATAAACCTAATTGAAACCACAGTAAAGAGGTTTTTAAAAATTGATGTCGTAGTTAACAATGCTTACCCTAGAAATAAAAACTACGGAAATAAATTAGAAGAGGTAAGTGCAGATTCGTTTAATGAAAATATCACAATGCATCTTGGTGCTTATTATTCTTGCATGAAAGAATTTTCAACCTTCTTTTCAAAACAAGGATTTGGACAAGTTCTAAACATGGGAAGTATTTATGGAGTTGTTCCACCTAGATTTGAAATTTACGATAACACCCCTATGACCATGCCAGTGGAATATGCCGCAATTAAATCTGCGATAATTCACTTGACAAAATATTTCTCGGCTTACTATAAAGTAAAAAATATTCGATTCAATTGTTTAAGCCCTGGTGGAATTTTCAATGATCAACCTGAAGAATTCGTAAAAAAATATGAAGTCTATGCCCCTATGCTAAAAACTTCGGATGTTACAGAAAAATTGATTGAAATATTATCTGAGACAGAAAAGTTTAAAAACGGGGAGAACATTGTTGTTGACAATGGGTGGTCAAATGGTTTTTAAAATTTTCAGTAAAACTTAACTTAAATTCTGATAACTCGAAAACAAAAAAGGCCGTCTAAATGACAGCCTTTTAGTTCTTAATTTCTAAGTTTAATATCGATATTGTTCACTCTTGAATGGTCCGTTAACTGGAATCCCAATGTATTTGGCTTGATCATCAGACAATACATCCAATTCGGCACCTAATTTACCCAAGTGTAACATAGCTACTTTTTCATCTAAATGCTTAGGTAAAGTGTACACTTTATTTTCGTAGTTACTGCTATTATTCCATAACTCAATCTGAGCCAAGGTTTGATTACAGAAAGAATTACTCATTACGAAAGAAGGATGTCCGGTTGCACAACCCAGATTTACTAAACGACCTTCGGCCAAAACAATGATATCTTTACCATCAACGGTGAATTTATCAACCTGAGGTTTGATGGTGTCTCTTGTTTCACCGTAGTTTGAAGTTAACCAAGCCATATCAATTTCAGTATCGAAATGTCCAATGTTACAAACAACAGCGTTGTGTTTCATTTTTCTGAAATGACGATCTACCACTATATCTTTATTTCCGGTAGCAGTAACAATGATGTCTGCATGAGGAATGGCTGTATCCATTTTTACAACTTGATACCCGTCCATACATGCCTGTAAAGCACAAATAGGATCAATTTCGGTAACCATTACCCTAACACCCTGTGAGCTCAAAGACTGAGCAGAACCTTTTCCAACATCACCGTAACCGGCAACTACAGCAACCTTACCGGCTAACATTAGGTCAGTTGCACGACGAATTGCATCTACTAAACTCTCACGGCAACCGTATTTATTATCGAATTTAGATTTAGTAACAGAGTCATTAACGTTTATAGCAGGCATAGGCAAAGTACCTTTCGCCATTCTTTCAACAAGACGAAGTACTCCAGTTGTGGTTTCTTCTGAGAGACCTTTAATTCCTGCAACTAATTCGGGATATTTATCCAATACCATATTAGTAAGATCACCTCCGTCATCTAAAATCATATTAAGAGGTTCACGCTTTTCTCCGAAAAACAGAGTTTGCTCAATACACCAGTCAAACTCCTCAGCATTCATACCCTTCCATGCATATACAGAAATACCTGCAGCTGCAATAGCGGCGGCGGCATGGTCTTGGGTGGAGAAAATATTGCAAGAACTCCAAGTAACATCAGCACCCAAATCAATTAAGGTCTCAATAAGTACTGCGGTTTGAATAGTCATGTGCAAACAGCCGGCGATTCTCGCTCCTTTTAGCGGCTTACTTGCACCATATTCTTTTCTTAGCGCCATTAGACCGGGCATTTCAACCTCAGCCAATTGGATTTCTTTTCTCCCCCACTCCGCGAGAGAGATGTCCTTTACTTTGTGTTTTACGTAATTTTTCACGGTTGTTGTTGACATGTATTTTGTGTTAAAGTTTTAATTTTACGAATCCCAATACTTGAGATGACAAATTTACTGCATTGAATTGTAATAAAAAAATAATTGGTAGGGTTGGAATTATAACAGTTTTAATGGCAAATTTCAAATATACATGACTGAAATAAGGCATTTGTCTGACACATTAAAATTAGGTCTACTTAGATTAGATGAATTTTCGTCACAAAGAAACATTCACAATAGACGCGAGGCGGAGAAAGAGGGAGCAGTTTTTTTATTAAACGAACTTTTCCCGAATGAAAAGGTAAGATTAATGTATCGTGAAAATGGTAAACCATACGCAGAGAATAAGACGGGAGGAATTTCTATTAGTCATTCGCACCACTTGCTTGCAATTTTAGTGGATCACAGCAACATTCATACAGGACTGGATGTAGAACTAATCAGAGACAAGGTTCTAAAGATTAGACATAAATTTCTTTCAGAAAGAGAACAGAATTTTATTCCAAAGGATAACGTAATGATGCATCTTGCAGCATGGTGCATAAAAGAAACCATTTATAAAATTTATGCTGAAGGAATGCTTGATTTCAGAGAAAATATTCACATAGACGAATTTTCAGAACAATCATCATTAGTAAAAGTAAAATGCATAAAGGAAAATCATACTTTTAGCAAAACAATTCAAATCAGCAGACAAGAAGAATATTTGATGGCTTGGCCAATAGATTGATGAAAGAAAGTATTTTAGAAATAATCAGAAGAAAAGCAGGAAAGGGAAAAAAACAACTTGCGGTATTAATAGATCCGGATAAATTTAACCCAGAGGTTGTGGCAAATGCAGAAAAGACGAAAGTAGATTTTATTTTTATAGGCGGAAGCACAGTAAAAAAATCAGACTTCTACAAGGCTGCCGGCTACATCAAAAAAAACAGCAAAATACCCCTAGTCATTTTTCCAGGTGATGAACATCAAATATCAAAAAAGGCTGATGCTTTGCTTTTACTTAGTCTGGTTTCAGGAAGGAATTCGGATTATCTGATAGGAAAGCATGTTTCAGTTGCGAAGCAATTAAAACAGAGCAAAATTGAAATTATTCCGACCGCATATATTTTACTTGATGGTGGAAAAAAATCCACTGTATCAAAAGTCACTAAGACTATTCCAATAGAACCGAAAAATAAAAATCTGATTATTTCAACCTCAATTGCTTCCGAATTACTTGGGCTGAAATTAATATACCTTGAGGCTGGAAGCGGTGCCAAAATCAGTATTTCAGGTGAAGTTTTAAGATCAGTAAAAAATCATATAAATTTACCGATTATTTGTGGTGGAGGTATTGATTCAAAGGATAAAATTGAATATTGCTGGTTAAATGGTGCAGATTTGGTGGTAGTGGGAAATGCGTTAGAAAAAAAACCAGAATTACTATTTGATTTAGTTAAAGCAAGGGAAAAATATTCGGTTTAAAATTTTAAAAAATTAAAATGAAAATTATTTTAATCAGCCCGAGTAAAGATTTAGAGAACGAACATCACCTTGTCAAATTCTTTTTTGAAAGCGGCTTAGAAAATTTTCATTTAAGGAAACCACGACACAGTACGGAACAACTAGAAAAATACATAAATAAAATACCGGAACAATTTCATAAAAGAATCATATTGCACTCCCATCATAACCTTGCAGGAAAGTATGATTTAAAAGGTATTCATTTCACAAAAAACCACCTGAGTAAACCAAAAACAACTTGGCTAAAAATAAAGTTGCTTTCATACAAAAGAAATATAAATACTTTGATTAAAACAAAAACTTGTTCTAAAATTTCTGATGTTTATTTAAAAACAGAATACAACTATGA
>JBKCIQ010000036.1:0-19547 GCA_046302135.1 Bacteroidota bacterium
TTGATTGTTCAACTTACTTAAATGTAAAAGTTGATTGAAAATATTTTTAGAATCCGCTATTACACGAGCGGGATCTATAGCTGGTTTTGGTAAATGAACCTTCTTTTCCATAACTTAAATTTTAATACCATAAGTTACGAAGTCGAAGTTTTCAAAGCAAGTTAAAGCCGCCGAAATTGACTTTTGGTTTTTAACATTTGAATGGAGTTTATTAACGCTGATTCCGTGTTTTTTGCCAGTGTACAGAGGAAGAGTTACTGTCACCTATAGTGTCACCTGGCCAAAAAAAATCCCCAATTTTCATTGGGGAAATCGATTTTTTGATGAGGTCCCGAGCGGATTCGAACCGCTGTAGGAGCTTTTGCAGAGCTCAGCCTAGCCACTCGGCCACAGGACCTTTTTGTCAAATGAAAACAAATTTTATTTTCATTAAAGGGAAGCAAATTTAATAAAAATCAGAATATAAATTACAGATAAAATGTTTTGAGAAAGTAATCTGTTTTAGAATTCTACCAAAGTCCCAATGGGTTCTCCGGTAATCAATTTTCTCAAATTACCATTGGTATTCATATCAAAAACAATGATGGGCAATTTGTTTTCATTGCACAACGTAAAAGCGGTCATGTCCATCACTTCTAGTCCTTTCTTGTAAACCTCATCAAAGGTTATGGAATCATATTTTACAGCATCAGGATTTTTCTCTGGATCCGCCGTGTAAATTCCATCTACCCGTGTTCCTTTTAAAATTACATCTGCCTCAATTTCTATTGCACGTAAAGTAGCGGCAGTATCTGTGGTAAAATATGGATTACCTGTTCCTGCGCCGAAAATGACCACCCTACCCTTTTCCAAATGTCTTACTGCTCTTCTTCTGATAAATGGTTCACATATTTGTTCCATCTTTATGGCACTTTGCAACCTGGTCTGAACTCCAATACTCTCTAAAGCACTTTGCAAAGCCATGCTGTTAATTACGGTTGCCAACATCCCCATGTAATCTCCCTGCACTCTATCCATACCTCCTTCTTGCGCTTGTATCCCTCTAAAAATATTTCCACCACCAATTACAATGGCAACTTGTACATCAGCTCCAATAATTTCTTTCACTTGCTCCGCATAATCAGCCAATCGATCCTGATCGATACCAAAACTCTTTTTTCCCATTAATGCCTCTCCACTCAATTTGAGTAGTATTCTTTTGTATTTAAGTTTTGATGTCATTTTATTTTTGTTTTTAAAAATTCGGCAAAAAAAAATCCCTCAATGAGGGACTTTAATTTTTTTAAATTAACGAGAGGCGCTTAAAGCCTTTCACCTGAAGTCCTTTGTCTGATTGTTCAAGATACTGACGAACAGTTAATTTACTATCCTTGAAAAATTCTTGATTCAAAAGTGTACACTCCTTAAAGAATTTATTCAACTTACCCAAAGCAATCTTCTCAACCATATCTTCTGGCTTACCTTCCTGACGGGTAGTCTCTCTGGCAATATCCAATTCTTTGTCTAAAGTTTTCTGATCTACATCATCCTTATCAATAGAAACAGGATTCATAGAGGCTACCTGCATTGCAATGCTCTTGGAGATTTCTTCTGATGTTTCTTTAGAAAAACCAACTACACACGCCAAACGGTTACCAGGATGGTTATAAGCAACAACTTGCTCAGCATTTACTACCTCATAATAAGAAACATCAATTTTTTCTCCAATCTTACCCATCTGCTCCATGAATTTATCGCTTACGGTAATTTCGGAATTATATGGTAAGGCTTTTAATGCTGTAATGTCAGCCGGAGCTTTCTCAACTGCTATCTGCGCAACAGTGTATGCGAATTGCTGAAAATCTTCATTCTTAGCAACGAAATCAGTTTCACAATTAACGAAAAGTAAAACACCTTTTTTCTTATCATCAGAAACTTTTGCCACCACACAACCTTCGTTAGCATCACGATCCTGACGGTTAGCAGCAATTTTAGCTCCCTTCTTTCTCAATAACTCAATTGCGAGTTCAAAATCTCCATTCGATTCTTCAAGTGCCTTTTTACAATCCATCATACCGGCACCAGTCTTTTGACGAAGTTTATTTACATCTGCAGCTGTAATAGCCATATTTCAAAATTATTTTTTAGTTGTACGCTTTCTTAATTTCTTTCCTCCACCCTCAGATGAAGTTTCTTCCTCAGCAACACCTTCTAAATTACCAAGTGTATCTACCACTTCATCATTCTCTTCTGACTTATCTCTTTCCTCAGCAGCAGATTCTTTGTCTAATTTTCTTTCAGATAGCCCTTCTGCAATTGCTTTACACATAATTTCAGTAATGTAGGCTACAGAAGAAGCAGCATCATCATTTGCGGGAATTGGATAATCCACTTTATTTGGATCGGTGTTGGTATCTACGATTGCATAAGTAGGAATATTCAATTTATGGGCCTCTGCAACTGCAATATGTTCCTTAACGATGTCAACAATAAATAAAGCGGCAGGAAGACGAGTCAAATCTGCCACTGAACCAAACTGAATTTCAAGCTTTGAACGCTCACGAGTTTTCATCAAACGCTCTTTCTTGCTCATAGTTGCAAATGTACCGTCAGTTTGCATTTTATCTAACTGAGCCATTTTTCTTACAGTCTTGCGAATGGTTGCAAAGTTGGTAAGCATACCGCCCGGCCATCTTTCTGTAACGAATGGCATATTAACTGCCTTCACTTTACTGGCAACAATATCTTTGGCTTGTTTCTTAGTTGCAACAAACAATATCTTTTTTCCTGAGCGTGCAATCTGTTTTAGTGAGTTGGCAGCTTCTTCAATTTTTACAACAGTCTTGTTCAGATCTATAATGTGAATACCGTTCTTTTCAGAGTAAATATAAGGCGCCATTGCAGGATTCCACTTTCTTTTTAAGTGTCCGAAGTGTGCCCCAACTTCTAATAATTCGTCGAATGATGTTCTTGACATGTGTTATTGTTTGTATTTTTTGATTAACGTTTACTGAATTGGAAGCGGCGGCGAGCTTTCTTCTGACCGAATTTCTTACGCTCTACCATTCTTGGATCGCGGGTCACCAAGCCTTCTGCACGAAGACTTGATTTAATTGCCGGATCAATTTCTATGAGTGCTTTTGCAATCGCCAAACGAATTGCTTGTGCTTGACCGGTAATACCTCCTCCACGCACATTTACGTTCACATCGTATTCGTTGCGAACTTTAGCTACATCCAAAGATTGTTCAACATAGTAATGAAGTACAGGAGTATGAAAAAAACTTTTGAAATCCTTTCCGTTTACAGTGATTGCTCCTGAACCTTTCGAAAGATAAACTCTCGCTACTGCGGTTTTTCTTCTACCTGATGTATTGGTAACTTTCATGCTTAAGCTTTTACAGTTTTAATATCAATTTTTCTTGGATTTTGACCCTCATGTGGATGATTGTCACCTGCATAAATAAATACATGGGTATTTAATTTAGCTCCTAATTTATTTTTAGGAATCATACCGTGAATAGCATGATGCAGAATCTCGGTTGGCTTACGGTTCAACAACTCCTTTGGAGTAGCAAAACGCTGACCTCCCGGATAACCGGTGTATCTTACATATTCCTTATCGGTCAATTTCTTACCGGTAAAGCGTATTTTTTCTGCGTTGATGATTATTACATTATCTCCGCAATCTACGTGAGGAGTGTAAGAGGTTTTATGCTTTCCACGCAATAAATATGCAACTTTGGACGCAAGGCGACCTACCACTTCATTCTCAGCATCTACAATAAGCCAGTCTTTTTTAACTTCAGCTTTATTGGTGCTTTTTGTGTTATAACTTCTTGTATTCACGACAATTATTTTTCTTTGTTCCTTTAAAAAGGGGTGCGAAGATAACAAGTAAAAATTAACCTGACAAATTTTATCATTTATTTTAAGCGGATTTTACAGTGTAATTCCCAAAATATTAAAAAGCGCATTTAACATTAGATATGGATTATTCTCTTAATGATCTGTTTATGAATACTTTAAGGTTTAAAAGATGGGCAAAGTAAACATATTAATAGTAGAAAAACCGGAAAAACGCTCTTAAGCATAGTTTACTCTTTACTTTATTAAGAGAGAGTCAATCGGTATGAAATACCTAAAGGAATGAAATATTAAGGCAAAAGATACTTAAAGAAAATAGGGTTAAAAAAATTTGGCATCATAAAAACAAAGCTAAAACCCCAATCCAAATATGGTAACAAATGAAGAAAATAGCAATATTGTAAAAGATAATACACCGACAAGAATTGCAAGGTATCTAATTAATAATGTGAAAAAAGAACTGCTAGAAAAATCATCACCTGTCGTCATAAGTAAAATTAAACCCAATACAAGCGACAAAAGTGCGGACAACCATAGCCATATTAATTCCATGTCTGCAGATAATACAGCCAACGTACCGCACAAAATAAAGAGAAGGATAGAAGCCAAGTAAATCAAAATGGAAAAATCTCCTTGGCCTTGTCCACTTTTACTGTTTTTTTTAACCACGCTCTTTGGGCTTATTAATGGTGCTGTAAGTTTTTTAAAATCGGAATAAGACAAATTATTTATTGATTGTTTTATTGCTAACGCTGATGGTTTTTTGTTTGTGTCGGCAACCAAGCTGAATTGATTTTTTGATGTTTTAACTCTGCTGCATGTTTCAATTTTATTATCAGATTGGTTATAACTGGAGTCTATTTGAATCTTATTGGGTTTATTCTGTATATCTTTTTTGTTAGCAGAAGTATGACTTACTTCATTCGTTTGATTGTTGCCTTTTTTAAATAAACTCCACTCAAAGTGATAGCCGGAGTTATATCTTTTTTTTGTAATGGAACAGGAAAATAAAAGCAACGCTAGTAGAATCAAGGAAATAGAGTAAACAGATTTTTTCATGGAGCTTATTGCCTATAAATTTTATAAACAGGGTACAAATTGTGAGAGGCCTCTTTATATTTCGAGTGCTGAAAAATGTAATTGAGTTGCTGCCAGTGATTGTTTTTTAATTTTTCATCTTTTGATTTTTCTAGTTCAAGTTTAATCTTTAATTCCGGATTTTGCTGGAGAATTTTTTCAGCATCTTCTTCAAATGCATAGTCGGAAAACCATTCCTTTTGCTGAAGTACTGCATCAAAAAAGTTCCATGCAAAAAAACCATCTTTACTTTCCGGCTCCAGTGTTTCCGCAAGAAATTTACTCCCGATCTGACGACCTGGAATTAAAAAATCTCCCTTATAAATTTTAACCTGTCTTTGTACACTTCCCGTTTTAATATCATAATGCAAATAATGTCCTTCATATGGAGTTTGTACAGTTCTAAAACTTTCAATGTATTTGGCGTCAACCTTTATCAACGAGTCGTTCTTTACCTTTTTCAATTCAATGTCATGAAGTCTAAGTATTTCAATAACATCATTCCACGCTTGAGATATTACGTAGTATTCCGGAACAACAGTTGTATCCCCCGGAATAAAATAATTGTGAAACGGAATTTCCTTTTCCCATTTTTCATTTCTGTCATAATACAATCTTTGCAAATTAGAAATACTACTGGTTTTATATCCTGCCTTGTATCCTTTGAAGTTAAAAGAACTGATGAGGTTTTCATTGTGCTTCCAATTAAAAAACATCTCTTTTGAATCCTTAGTTTCGCTTTCTTTTGTTTTTTTCCAATCTATAATGTCTTTGTAGTAAGTCTGAGAAACTGAAATAAAGGCATTCAAAATTTCGATTGTTGCATTCACGCGCTGAGGATATGGTTTTAGCATATGTGATTCCGTGACATAGCTAATACAATTGAATAATGTTGTAAATCCGGTTAAATATCTTGGTGTCTGGTTAAACTCATACAGCCCGCTATCAGGAGTTGAGGCAACCGACTCAACATATGGACAAATTTCTTCACCTGACTTTTTCATTATATTGCTAACCTCTTGTGTTAGTATTTCAGGTAAAGGAATCTGTCTTAAATTTTGATTTGACTTGCCTGAATTTGGATAAATCAAAGTCATTGTGTAAGGGTAATCGGCTCCGTTACTGACGTGTGTATCAATAAATATTTCCGGATTCCATTGGTGAAAAATTTTTATTAGGGAGCGGGTGTTTTCTGCATCACACTTTACAAAATCCCTATTCAAGTCAAGGTTCTTTCCGTTTCCCCTGAACCCAAACTCTTCAGGTCCATTCTGGTTCATTCTCATTACAGAATTTCTCCTCAAGCAACCATCAATATTAAAAACAGGGACAATACAAATTACCACATTCTCAGGTATGGCCTTAGGATTATCTGCAAAACTCTTTACTATATTAATACTCGCGTCTATTCCGTCGGGCTCTCCAGGATGAATGCCATTATTAATCATCAAAATAACTTTTCCACTACGATGTAATTTGTCCGGATTAAATTGCTTCGATTTAGAAATTACAAATAAATGAAGTGGGTTTCCTGAGTCTGTTTTACCGCATGTAATAAGTTTGAAATAGGGAGATTTCTTTGAAATACTCTCGTAAAATTCTATGATTTGTTTATACTCAGGTGTTTTATTTTTAAGATATAGTTTTTCAATTTGTGATTGAGCTGAAAACAAAAATAAAACTAAAACAACAAGTATATTAAATCCTCTTGAGTCAGTCACTTTCTAGTCCTATATGAATTAAGGCGTCTCCTTGATGCACCACAGGTTGATTATTAATCCCAATAATCCAACCGGACTTGGGAGCCAACAACTTTTGATCAATTGTTCCATAAGGATTACAAATAACCCCAAGCATATCCCCCTCCCGAACATGAGATCCGTTGGGTACTGAGGCATGAAACAATCCGCTTTCATCAGCTCGTATCCAGTAGTCTTTAATCAGCTTAACCGCAGGATTATTGGGCACATCAATGTCTGCCATTTTAAAATGTCTGAGTATCCGAAGAACTCCGTTTACGCCTTCGTTTACAGAAAGGTAGTCAAACCTTAACGACTCTCCGCCTTCAAAGACAAGAATAGGTTTCCCCTTTTTTGCTGACTCTCTTCTGAAGGTACCGTCTCGGTAAGAAGAATTAATGATTAACGGAGGAGAAAAAATTTCTGCTAATTTCAAATTATCTGAAAATTCAAATACGCAACGCATTTGAGGGTGGTTATTAATTTTCGATCCTCCCGTATGAAAATCAAATCCAAAATCTATAAGAGGGATAATTTGTTTCATCAAGTCATAGGCAATTCTACTTCCTAAAGAACCTTTTGATTTACCGGGGAAACAACGATTCATATCTCTGCCATCGGGCAAATCGCGGCTCCCAAATAAAAAAGAAACAACATTAATAACAGGTATAGCAACAATGCTTCCGCAATTTAAATTCGAAATTTCATTTCGGGTTATTATTTTACGGATAATTTCTATTCCATTTGTTTCATCGCCATGCATTCCTGCACATAGTAAAATTACCGGGCCGTCACTTTTAGATCTAAAAACGTGAACGGGAATTTCTACATTTGAATTGGTGGGTAACTCGTATCTGTTAAGTATTACTTTTTTATTTTCACCCGGAGCGATGCTTTCACCGTTAATTTTAAAAGCTTTTTTCATTAATCTATATTAATCACCAATGAGTTGAAGGTATCCTTCTGCAGAACCTGTTTTTCCATTTTTAGAATTATAATCTACAATGAAAAAATATGTTCCGTTTGGCGCAATTCTGCTTCCGCTCATAGTTCCATCCCATTTACCGTTGACTCCATTAAACTCTGCTATCTTCAAACCCCATCTGTCAAAAATTATACAATTCAAATCTTTCATGCCCGTTGTTTTGATGAAAAAGAAATCATTGATGCCATCACCATTTGGAGTGAAAATATTTGGAATTTCGATGGAAGCATCCTCAAGTACAATTAAACACTTTGTAGCAGTGTCATTACAACCTCCAACTCCAAAAGCAATTAGGTCTATGCAAACATTTCCTGTATCGTTATATAAATATGTGGGTGAAAAAATCGTTGAGGTATCGTTGGTGACTGACTGATTTCCAAAGTTCCACAAATAGTTGTTTGAATTATTTGAGAGATTTGTGAAAGTTACTGTGGTACCCGGAGTTATAGTTGATGAAGGACTGACATTAAAATCAGCAGTAGCTGAAGAGTTGGCGGTAACTACTACAATTCCAGTGTCGCTACAAGTTCCATTTGTTACAATCACAGAAACGCTATACACGCCCGGCGTATTGAAACAATGATTCGGGTTCTGTGTATTGTCCGTATTTCCGTCTGCAAAATTCCAAGACCATGTGTTTCCGTTACCGGAAGAAAAGTTAGTGCAGAAAGGTGCACAACCTGAAAGTGGTGCCGCATTAGGAGCTGCAACCGGCGCGGAATTCACAGTTAAATTTACTGTATCTGCATCGCCACATTGACCCTGAATTGTATAAATGAATTGATAATTTCCTGCTCCTGACACATTAGGGTTGAATGTTCCGTTGCTATTGATTCCTGTTCCTGACCAAACACCTCCACTTTGTGCGGTTGAAAGTGTTACTGGATTATCATAAGTACATAAAGGTGAAACGTTAGATGTAATTGTTGCATCTGCACTTTGTAAAACTGAAACTATCATTGTGTCTTGAGACACACAAGCGCCGTTGAATGTATAAGATAAAGTAAATGTTCCCACACCGGAAACTAATGGGTTGAACTGACCTGATGCATTTACTCCTGTTCCTCCCCATGTTCCACCGGTGACAGCTGTAGTTAATTGAATGGCTGAACTGTTTGAACAAAACGGCCCGGCCGGATTAATGAATGGATCAACAGGTTGGCTTACTGTAACATCAATTGTTTCAATGGTTGAGCAAATGGAAGAAAAGAAAATATCATCTAATCCAAAATCATTTCCGCCTAGAGTTGTATTTTGATTTACAATACATATAACTGCAGTAGTATTTGAGCCAGAATTCCATGTAGTATAAAACTGAGACCAAACTCCGGTGGTGAGCGGCGCCTGAAAGGTAGTTCCCATTTGTACACCGTTTATATTAAATTGAAGTAAGGCAGGGCTACCCAAAGCTAGAGCACTTACCCAACAAGAAAAAACATAATCTGTGTTCGGTTGAACTGTTATTGTTTGACACCAAACATCACTGTTTGGAGTTCCTGAACCGTTCACAATTAAAAAGTTTCCACTACCTGTTGTGTGATCAAATCCTGTAAAACCGGGATGAGTTGTGTTTGCATCTGTTGCTACATAATAAGTTCCTTCAGTTTGAGTATTGTTGTTGTAGGTATAGGAACTGGTAAACCCGGTATTTCCAAGAGAAAAATCTCCGTTGAAAACGCTATTTGAACCAACAACATAACCGGTGACAGTATAGGTTGTGGAGACGGTAGGGCAAACATTTTGTAAAGAATCAGCAGTGTTATTAATGCCGGGGGCCGCACTCCATGAGTAGAAGTCTGCTCCACTCACATTTAAGCTCATACACTGCCCAAGACAAATGGTTGTATCGTTGTTAACCATTAGAATAGGAGTAGGGGTAACACTTACCAAAACAGTATCAGCATCCGTACATCCGCCTGCGTCAACAGTAAGTATGTAAAGCGTAGTAACGGATGGCGTTGCTATAGGGCTTGAAATCGTGTCATTTGATAAATCAATTACAGGTGACCACTGAAAAGTGCCTGTGCCCGAACCATTTAATAGAGCGGCACTTCCCTGACAAATAAAAGCATCGTTACCTGCATTTGCAACAGGAACAGGATTTACCGTAGCAGTGATTGAAGTAGTTGCAGTACACCCGTTGCTCGTTACACTCAAAAAATAATTACCCGTCGCATTAATTGGAGCTGGTGTTATAATTGGATCTTCAAGCGATGAAGAAAAGCCATTTGGACCAGACCAATTATAGGTTGCACCAACTATAGAATTAGAGAATAGATTTAATGTTAATCCTACACAAACAGGAGAGTTTGATGTTAAGCTTATGCTAGGAATCGTGTTTACTACCACTATGGATGAATCAGAACCTCCACATGGTCCAGGAACAACATAGTTTACAATAATATTTCCTGCACCACTTACCGAAGGGTCAAATGTTCCGTTTATTGAATCTGTAATTCCTAAACCACTCCAAACACCCCCCGTTAAATTAGAGGTAAGAGTAAGTGGCGAAGCATTTAAACAAACAGGATTTGTATTGTTTATCTGTATAGATGCCGGTGGGGTTACTGTTACCAAAGCAACCGCTGTATCAGCACAATTATTTGAAGTTCCGGCTACCGTATAAGAAGTGGTTACAGTTGGGGAAACAACAATACTTGGTGAAATGGCTCCATTGTCCCACACATAAATAGTTGCTCCGCTTGCACTAAGAGTTGCTGAACCTCCGGGACATACAGTTTGACTGCTAACGCTTACAACAGGTGCGGCGTTAACTGTTATTGTCTCAGTACTACTCGAAGTACAAACTCCGCTGACAGAGTAAGTAACAACAAAAGTTCCGGGTCCGGAAACACCTGGACTGAATATTCCACTTGCAGAATTTGTAATTCCGGTACCACTCCAAGTTCCGCCACCCGTTGCCGAAATTAAATTAATTGCTGTATCATTTGAACAAATTGGCGCCACCGGAACAATTGTAGTATTTGGAGGATTACTTACCGTAACTATCTCCTGATCTGAACCCGGACAAGGTCCTCCCGTTGTGTAGGTAATAGTAAACGTTCCAGGACCAGAGTTAGCTGGGTCAAATAAGCCTGTTGAAGAATTTGTAATGCCTGATCCACTCCAAACTCCACCTGAAACGGAAGCGTTTAGAGTTAATGGAGGAGAGTTGGTACACATTGGAGTGACGCTATTTATAGATACTGTTGTGATTGGCGTTACACTAACCGTGCTAACCGAAGAATTACTACATCCGTTTGTTGTTCCCGTTACCGTGTATGAGGTAGTAACGGATGGCGTTACACTTATGGTTGTTGTATTCACTCCAGTGCTCCAGGAGTAAATATTTGCACCGGAGGCAGTAAGCGTTACACTACTGCCCGCACACACTGTTGGGCTATTAACAGTTACAGAGGGGGCAGCGTTTACTGTAATGGTTTCAGTACTTGAAGACGGGCAAGTTCCTCCAATAGAGTAAGTAACAACAAATGTTCCTGTTCCAGAGGTTGCGGGTGAAAAAGTTCCGTTAGAATTATTGGTAATACCCGTTCCACTCCAAGTTCCACCTGAAGTTGCAGCCGATAAATTGAAAGCGTTGGTGTTCGAACATACAGGAGCAACCGGAGTGACAGATGAGTTGGGGACGCTATTAACTGTTATCACCTCCTGATCATTACCTGCACAAGTACCGGTAACATTGTAGGTAACCGTAAATGTACCGGAACCCGAGACAGATGGGCTGAATGTTCCGTTTGAAGTGTTGGTAATTCCGGTTCCACTCCAAGTTCCTCCACCTGGTGTGGCCGACAGAATTACCGGAGACGAGTTGGTACACAAGGCGCTAACTGCGTTAATTGAAACGGTAGCTACAGAATTTATTGTAACCGTTGATGTAGCCGTTGATGTACATCCGTTTGCTGTTCCTGTAATCGTATAGGTGGTAGTAACGGTAGGCGTTACGCTAATGGTAGCTGTATTTGCTCCCGTATTCCAGGAGTATGTAGTTGCACCGGACCCTGTAAGCGTTGCTGCAGTTCCGGGACAAACAGTTTGGCTGGTGGCTGTTACTGTTGGAGTAGTATTAACTGTAACCGTTTGGGTTGCAGACGTAGGACAAGAGCCACTTATTGAATAAGTGACTACAAATGTACCTGTACCCGAAGTGGCCGGTGAGAAAGTACCGTTTGTTGTATTAGTTATTCCTGTTCCGCTCCACACACCGCCGGCGGGGCTTGCAGATAAATTAAATGCAGATGCACCACTGCAAACAGGAGAAACACTATTTATTGTAGCCGGTGAAGGGGTTGAGGTGACAATTTGCTGATCTGTATCTGTGTTGGTACAACCGTTTGCATCAGTATAAGAATAAGTAATTGTAAACGTTCCTGTACCTGCAGTTGAGGGGGAAAATGTACCTGTTGATGAATTTGTAATCCCTGTTCCACTCCATGTTCCACCTGCAGGAGTTGCCGACAAATTAAAACTTGGCGCAGATACACACGCCGATGAAGGAGTCGTGATGCTTACTGTTGGGAGCGGATTTACAGTTACAATTACAGGCGAACGATAAGTACCCGGACAAACAGCAACCCAATAAGTAGTAGTGGCGGTTAATGTAGGAGTTGTAAAAGTAGTTCCCGATCCAACCTGGGTACCACCAACAGATGCTGTAAACCAAGCTATACTAGTGCCGCCAGGTGGATTACCTCCTAAAACCGCTGTTAACGTTACGGTACCTGAACCACAAATTGAAGCGTTAGCCGCACTAATTGTATAGTAAGTAATAGTAGCATTGTTAATTCCCGGACAACCTTTAGTTGCGCCATTGGGAGTAAATTCTGTTAAAGCTCCTGAATTGGTAACACCATTGTTTCCACCATTGGAGTTTCTAGTTGGTGTGCCTGATGAAACGGCAATGTAGCCGCCGCCGCCGCCGCCGCCGGGACCTTCCGCCTCATTACCATTGGTAACGCTAATTACCTGATTGCCTCCTATACCTCCGTTTGCATTACAAGTTATTGTGTTCGCGACACCGCCTACGCTATTTAAAACAATTGTTCCTCCGGCACCTGCGCCTCCGGCACCGTCCATTCCGGCTGGAAAAGCCGAGCCCCCCTGCGCATTTCCTCCATTTAAGCCATTAGACTGTATCGTTCCCGAACCTGAAATATTTCCATAAACCATTAAGTAAATCAACCCACCTCCATCGCCACCAACACCGCCAGCAGAATTGTTTTGGTGCCCTGCCCCTCCTCCTCCACCAAGAAATAATTTACCTGTGGAGTAATCAAGTGCTCTTCCTCCGAGACCGGTTGCGTCTTTATTTCTATTGTCCCCACCCCAGGCAGTATTACTTGGAGCGGTGGTTATTGCATTCTGGTTCGATGAGGAAAATGTATATCCGCCCCTGCCTCCACCTGCAGTGTTTGCGGCGGTAAAAGTTGAAAAATTTGGGTTATCTAGGTTCCAAGCAATGGCATAATTGGTTCCCGTCAAATCCGGAATACCGAATCCCTTCCATAGCGAAGGGTTAGGTGATGCGTTGGCTCCTCCTCCCCCGCCTGCATTATGAACACATCCCCCACCGCCTGCATTTGCAGCAGCACCTCTTCCATATCTACCACCCTCGTTATCATAAATTGTCTGGTAACCAACAATTCCTTCACCTTTATCAGCACCTGTTGAATTGAGAGTTGAAAATACAGTATTAGAACCGGTATTTGGAGTATTCGCTGAAATAGCAGCTCCCCTAAAACCACGACCCGTTGCATCAATAACTCCACCTGTGTTTACAACTGTGTTTCCCTGAACCTCTACTGCGAGTATACCTCCAACGGTTCCATTCCAATCATCACAAGTTAATACTCCACCAGAATTTATTGTTAAACTTGAATATCTTGGAACACGCACAACTTGCGTTTTTGTTGTTGGCCCGAAACCTGATGAAAGATAATCTTTGCTTGTAGGGCAGGTTAGGTTTATAGTTGTTGAATTCGGAACTGATGCAACCTCCCTGAATTCATAATTTCCGCAGAAATAATAATTCTCAATTCTTCCCCAAGCGGTGTCACTACCGATATAGTTTAATTCTGCCCCATTCTTAATGTCAATACCTTGAATTTGAATAATCATTATCAAATCTCCGGGTTGTAAATTACCGGTGAATCTTGCATTGGTATTTAGCGAGCTGTTTGCTACTGTTAGAAAAGTACTGCCGGCAAATGCGTTTTGTGTCAATGCCGTATACTCATTTACAATATTGTTGGCAGTTGCAATTGTTTTTGCACCGTGAACTCCTTGCTGAGCATTTAAAATGCCAGCAAAAAAGAGTAAAAACACCACAGAAAAAAACGAATTGAAATTCGGTCTCATAAGAGTCGAAATTAATCTACGCAAGTTAATCTTTTTCGTGTTAAATAAAAAATGAATATAAAAAGTACCAAAGTTAAAATCCTCTGATCAATCATTGGAGATTTTACGTCTCCCCTTCTCCCCTCTGAATGCTGAAGAAAAAAACAATTCCATTCTGATTCCTACAAGGTATTGTTTTGTGTTATACGAAAAAAAGGTGGTACACCCTGCCCCTACATCATATTTAAGCTTCCAGAAATTCTGAATCGCTAAATAAGCGCCAACCGCATTAATTGCCGGGGAAATAAAACGAGCAGGCACGGAATCTTTTTCCCAAGGATAAAATAAAGAATAATCCACACCACCGTATGCTGCAAATAGATATTTGGTTTTTTCTATTTTCTTACCCCAGCAAAGATGCATTGCTGAGTTATTCCAATCACCGAAAACATTTCCGCTTAATAACACTCCTGCCTGAAAATACTCCTTCTTAATATGAAAATTGAAATCTAGTGCGGCACATGTTTGTGATGTTGGTATGGCACTATTAATTGAAGCTCCGGGGAAAGATCCTCCGGTAATATAATTATGCCAAATACGATAACGCTTTCCATCTACAACGATTTCTTGTTTTGCATCGAACTCATCTTTGTTTTCCTGAGCCTGAAAACTAAAAATATATACAATGAAAAAAAAATTGAAATATACTAACCGTCTCACGTGCTAAAATTAATAAAGAATAGATAGAGTTTTTCAGCCAACCTTTTTTAAATCCTCGGCGAACTCTTTAGCGAAGTAGGAAAGAATTATTTTCGCCCCGGCTCTTTTGATACTTAATAAAATCTCATCTCTGACTTTTTTCCCGTCTATCCATCCCTTTGCTGCTGCGGCTTTTACCATCGCATATTCTCCACTTACATTGTAAGCCGCTATTGGCAAATTGAATTTATCATTCAAAGCTTTGATTACATCCAAGTAAGATAAAGCCGGTTTTACCATTAAAAAATCGGCCCCTTCTGAGTCGTCCAAGCGTGCTTCTATCAATGCTTCCTTAACGTTTGCCGGGTTCATCTGATATGTTTTTTTGTCACCAAACTTTGGAGCACTATCCAAGGCATCACGAAAAGGCCCATAAAAAGCACTGGCATATTTTGCCGTGTAACTCATAATGGAAACATCCGCAAAGCCATTCCTGTCTAGAATGTTTCGAATGTATCCTACCCTGCCATCCATCATATCGCTTGGGCCAATAATATCTGCTCCGCATTCCGCCTGTGCTAACGCCATGGCACCCAAAATTTCAAGAGTTTCATCATTAAGAATTTTTCCATTATCAACCAACCCATCGTGACCATCGCTACTGTATGGGTCCATGGCAACATCTGTCATTAAAGTAATTTCAGGGAATTTTTCTCTTAATTCTTTTAATGTTTTTAAATATAATCCAGAATGATTCAATGCTTCCGTGGCGCGTTTATCCTTTAGCCGCTCTTCAATATTAGGGAAAATACAAAAAGTATTTATGCCTAACTCCATGCAAGACTCAATTTCATTTAGAAGCAGATCACTGGACCAACGAAAAATTCCGGGCATTGAGCTAACCTCTGTTTTTTGATTTTTACCTTCAATCAGAAAAATCGGGTAAATGAAATCAGAAACTTTAACTGTATTTTCACTTGCGAATTTTCTTATTGTTTCTGACTTTCTATTTCTTCTTGGTCTTTTATTCATAGAACTAAACGGATAATGATAAAACTGCCCTAAACAAACCCAGATCATCAAATGAGTCGGGTAATTCAAATTTTTTGACTCCTTTGCGGAATAACGCATTGCCCGTAGCTTCTCCCATAGCAACAGCTTTGAAATTTGTTGCCCACTGATTCTTCTCGAAAAATGCTTCAACATTACTGGGAGAAGTAAAAACAATTATCGAAGTGTCTTCCTGTATTTTGTGCGAGTGTTTAACAGTAGTATATACAGGAAGGTTTATTGCGTTTTCTTTGTTTGATAATTGATGCTGTATACTTTGCATACTTTCTTTCGCCATAGGAAAAAGTACTTTAGACTTTCCTGCAATTGCAGAAAATTGTTTACCAATCAATTTAGTGTCTGTACTTTGCCCTATGAACTCTGCTCGCCTTCCGAAATTCCTAAGTTCTTGCGCTGTTGCCTTACCGACACAACCAATTTTAGCAACACCAATTTCAGGTTTTTGATTGAAGAAAAATTTAACTGCATGTTTACTAGAAAAGAAAACCCAATCCGTTTTTGGGGTCTCAGTAATTTTAATTTGCTTGAACTCAATCAAAGATTTACCCTCCACCTTAAAACCTATTCTTGCTAACGCTAAAGGTAGGTAATCTGTTTCACGGAAATTTTTAGTCACGAAAATGTTTTGAAACTTAATATTATTGATGTGCTCTGCTATTTTCTCAGGGAAGTCATAGGGATGATAGGTTTTCATTTTAAGGTGATACGGCTGAGCATTCCACAAGTCGGCTTTTGAAACTGTAAAACACCAAACATTTTTTTCTTTTTCATCAATTTCTTTCTCGCAAATTACTCCTAAAGGTAATTGACAACCACCATTAAATAATTGCAGTACTTTTTTTTCAAGCGAACACAAATATTGAACGTCTTCATCGTTAATTTTTTCTACTGCCATTAATGTGGGGTGATCATTCTCTCTTATTTGCCATGCCAATGCTCCTTGCGCAGGTGCGGGAACTATTTCATGTGGTGAAATTATCTCTGTATGTAGGTCGTCCAAATCAAGATTCAGTCTAGATACTCCGGCTAAGGCAATAAGAATGGCATCATAATCTCCTGCTCTCAATTTATTTACACGCGTTGGAACATTCCCTCGCAAATCTTTTAATTGCAAATCCGGACGAAAAGCAAGAAGCTGAGATTTTCTTCTGGCAGAAGAAGTGCCTACCACCGCATTTTTCTTGAGGCCAAACTTTTGCTTTTCATCAAAACATTCCTTTCGAACTATTAATATCTCAGAAGGATCTTCTCTGCGACTTACACCGGCAACAATAAGTCCCTCCGGATTTTCAGTCGGTAGGTCTTTGTAAGAATGAACTGCAAGATCAATTTCTTTTTTCAGTAATGCCTCTTCCAATTCTTTTGTGAAAAATCCTTTCCCTTCCATTTTGTCCCATGAGGTATTCCATTGTTGAGATTGGTCTCCTGCAGTAGAAATAATTTTTAATTCAACTGAGTACCCGAAATTTTCAAGAAGTTTTTTAGTATAGTTCGCCTGCCAGAGCGCCAATTCACTTCCGCGAGTACCTATTACAATACTTGAGTTCATTACAGGACGTTTTTCACCTGTTTACTCTCGAGAAGCGATTCTTTTGCTGCCTTCATTGTAACAGCATTATATTTTTTTTCCATATAGGACATCAAATCCTCTATAAGTTTACGGCTGTTTTCATCAACTTGTTCTATTTGCTTTGCAAAAACTTCTTTAACTGCTGTTTCACGAATTTCTTTTACGCGACGCGGTAGGTCAGACAAAGCAACTTCAAGCGCTCTTTCCCTGTACAGTTGCCTGAATTCCGTTATTCTATTTTCAATAATATTCCTGCATTTTACCAACTCCTTTTCCCTTTTACTTCGGTTTTCTTTGGATCTTTTCTGCAAGACGGAAATATCAATGAAATTTAAATTAAAATCAGAAATTACTTTTTCATCTACGTCACCAGGAACTGCAAGGTCAACTATGGTTTTTCTATCGGTTTCCATTCCCAGCAATCCTTCATAAATTTCTTTCGTAATTAACGGCTCATCAGAGGAAGTACAGGTAATTAGTACGTCAAATCCGTCCTTATGATTTTTAAGATCATTCAAAGAAAACGCTTTCCCTTCTAATTCTACCGCTAGTTGATTTGCACGAGAAAGTGTTCTGTTGTAAATGTAGAAATTAGCGTATTGATGCTTTTTAAGATACTGTGCCATTGTTGAAATTGTCTCCCCCGCTCCTACTAAAACAAAACGTGCGTTTTGAGGCACATTGAATTCTTTCAGTTTTCGATACGCCAATGAAACTACAGACACAGGATTTTTTGCTATCTCAGTTGTGGTGTAAATCTCTTTAGCGGTGATGATGGCTTGTTGTACAACAATACGAATGGTGTCGCCGGTGATTCCTGCTTTTACACAGAATTCAAATGCCTTTCTGATTTGTGTTATAATTTCTCTTTCACCTACAACCATGGAATCGAGTCCTGCACTAACAGAAAAAAGATGCGACACTGCATCTTCACCTGAAAAGTATTCAGCTGATTCAGAGAAAAATCTGAGTGAAGTTTGATCTAAATCAGGAAACAAAAAATGTAAAAGGTCATTAAACAAAGATTGAGTAATAACCTCATCATTAACTAAAATAAATTCTATTCTATTACATGTACATAACAACATAAATTCCGAAAAACGAAACTCTTTCTTCAATAGAGGAAGCATCAACTTTTGTTTTTCTTCTGAAAGAAATAATTGCCCTAGGCGGGAAATCTCAATTTTTTTATGTGTAAGCGCAACTACTTGAAGATCTTTCATCACTAGACACAAATTTCTTAATTTATCGTGTTTTTATTGTCATGAAATTGTCATTTAAGAAGAAATTTTTTTACGAAAGAAATAAAAAAATGACGGAAATCATTTGGAAAATAAGTAGACGATAATTAATGAAGGATTATGCGTTTACTTTAGAGAATATTTTTTTCGCTGCTTTGTAAATTGAAGCCGCATCATAACCGCACTCAGCCCATAACTCATGAGGCTCACCGTGTTCGATAAACTCATCCGGAATTCCTAGGCGCTTAACATTTGACCTGTAGCCATTATCTACCATAAATTCAATTAGCGCACTTCCAAATCCTCCCTGGATACAACCATCCTCAACTGTTATTACATGGTCAAACTTCTTGAATATCTGATGTAAGAGTTTTTCATCAAGTGGCTTAACAAAACGCATGTCGTAAACAGCGGCTGAAATTCCATCCTTTTCCAGGTCAACCGCCGCTTTGAGTGCAAAGTTACCGGGGTGTCCTATACTTAATATTGCGAGATCTTCTCCTTCTTTAATCTGCCTTCCCTTCCCGATTTTAATCTCTTTTAATGGTCTCTTCCATTCAGTTAAAACTCCATTACCCCTAGGATAACGTATGGAAAACGTTCCGGCATTTTTCTCGAGTGAAGCAGTATACATTAGGTTGCGCAACTCTTCTTCGTTCATTGGAGCGCTAATGATCATATTGGGTATACATCTGAAATATGCCAAGTCAAATGATCCATGATGCGTTGGTCCATCTGCACCAACCAATCCGCCTCTATCAAGACAAAAAACAACATGTAAATTCTGAAGCGCTACATCATGAATAACCTGGTCATAGGCTCGCTGCATGAATGAGGAATAGATATTACAGAAGGGTATCATTCCTTGGGTAGCAAGACCAGCTGAAAAAGTAACAGCGTGCTGTTCTGCAATTCCAACGTCAAAAGCTCTGTCCGGCATTGCCTTCATCATTATATTCAGTGAAC